>CAZKYX010000036.1:0-6831 GCA_964557125.1 uncultured Gammaproteobacteria bacterium | reverse complement strand
ATAAATTGACTTGTAGCTTTTTCGGTAGTACTATCACCTCATGGTAGAAAACCCACAGCAATTACCGATTGATGAGCAGATTAGGCAGGATCCTAGATTTTCACGATTGCTAGAGATAAGTCCTGAATTTGTTGAGCCATTGGCAGCTGCCATGACTGAAAGCGAGAAAGAGGAGTATAAGAGTTATTCCAGATTTTGGCTTGGATATAGTCAAGGCTATAATAGATTGGTAGGTGCTGTTACCATTGAAGTTGGCAAAAAAGGAAAAAAACAACTGGAAAAATTTGAAAAAAGGCAGTTGGCATTGATGAGCAAGCTCATGATATTGACACACAATCCCGCAACGTTTGATTCAGAAAACGGGCAAAGGCTTGTCGGTTGTGTAGATGCAATCCTTAAAGATAGTAGTGACGTTCTAGAATACGAAGGATTATTCACAGACCTTCTTGTTGAGGTAGCAAATTTACTGCTGCAATAACCCCTATTTTTCTCTCTCTTGACACGGAAAAATTTAGATTGTATTGTTATATCAAGATAAAGTTTTTGGAGGCATGCCCTCCGTGGCTTTAGCGAAAGGGGGTGATTTGAATGTCTGTAACAAAGAAAGAACTTACAGAATTGGTAGCAAAAAAAGGAAATTTAACCAACAAAGCAGCAAAAGAAGCTGTCAAAGTATTTCTAAATGGAATACGAGACTCTTTAAAGCGTGGTGAGAAGGTTGTTATCACTGGGTTTGGTACATTTTCAGTCCGAAGCCGCAAATCACGAAAGGGGAGAAATCCAAAAACTGGTGAAGCTATTACCATTTCTGCAAGAAAAGCTCCCGGATTTACCCCTGGAAAGAGCTTGAAGAAAGCAATTAAGTAAATCAGGTTGTAGGTTGTCCTCCAAGAAGAATAGCTATTTCATAGCGGTGTAGGTTCTAAGTGTTGTACAATACTGAGGTGAAAAATAAACTCTTATGTATTGTTGGACCTACCGGTGTTGGTAAAACAGAACTTGCACTTTCCCTTGCCCAAAAGCTCAATGGCGCTCTTATCAGTGCCGATTCAATTCAAGTATTTACGGGATTGGATATTATTTCAGGTAAGGACAAACCCGCTGATTTTTCACTTACACCACTTCTAATTGATATATTACCTCCCACTCAATCATATTCTGCTCATGAATTTGCTAGTGAAGCAAGCAAGGCAATTAGCCAAATAATACATTCAGACAAGTTACCAATTCTTGTAGGAGGTACTGGGCTTTACATAAAGTCACTTATAGAAGGTTTGGATACAGAGGTAAAACCAAATATAAAACTTCGTTTGGAACTAGAAAAATCAACAGTTGAAAAACTTCAAACAAAACTTAAAAAACTTAATCCGAAAAAATTCGACAGCTTGAATAATTCAGACATAAACAATAAGAGAAGGCTTATTCGAGCTATTGAGGTTGGAAAAATCAAAAATCAAAAATCAAGAATCATTAAAGAGAAAACATTTAAGAGTTTGGTCATTGGATTGTTCGCTCCACATGAAATTTTAAAGGAGCGGATAGACAAACGCGTTCAAAAGCGTATTGATCAAGGTGCGCTTAGAGAAGCTGGGGAGTTGTTTTGTAATTATTCAAACCTTACACCTCAAGTAAAAAATGCTAATGGTTATAAGCAGTTGTTTGCATTTTTTAATAAAGAATTATCACTTAAAGAGGCAATATATCGATGGAAGATATCTGAGTATAGGCATGCAAAAAATCAAATGACTTGGTTTAGAAAATATGGCAATGTTGTTTGGTTTGATGTAAGCAAAGATCAATTTAATAGTAAAATCGAGAAGTATTTAACCTCAAAAATACAACAAACTTAACTATAGGTTGTCCGGATCTTTGCCTTGTGATATAATAGCTTTACCTTAGGAAGAAGGACCATTACCCCGCCATAGCTTTAGCGAAGGTGGGGAGGAAAGTCCGGACAGCATTAACGCAAGGGATGGGGCGCAAGCTCCGACTGGTAATAGCTGGTGATTGGACTGTTTATCCACATGTGCAGTCCAAAACAGGTTTTGAATTAACAAAACCTGAGAGCAACAGAGACGAGTGGAAGTGAAACGGGCAATCCCACCTGCTGCAACCTCCGACTGATGTGGGGCGTTACCATCTGCCTATGGCAGAAACATCAAAGCATGAGGGCATCCCGCCTAAAGCGGGACGGAAGTGACTTAACTGACACATCTGAGATAGATTATGGTCGAGATACAGAATCCGGCTTACCCTCTTCCTAAGGGATAATAAAGCATATGGAAGAGGGCGTGATAACTTCCTTCCATAATTTTATATACGATGCGGTCTCACGAATCAATACAACCTACAATAGAAAATAGAGCTTCCTTTGAAAAAAGAATTTCAACACTGCCTTACAATCATCAAGTTCATATAAGAAGAGCTTACAATCTTGCAAAAGAAGCACACAGAGAAGATTTACGAGAAGATGGGGAACGCTATTTTGAACATGTAAGAAGTGTTTTTAATATTCTTTTCGATGAAGCAGGGGTTAAAGATCCCATTTTAGGTGCTGCCGCTTTTTTGCATGACGCAATAGAGGATACCGATATTCGTGGAGAAATAGAAGGTAGAACTAATTCTGAAATAAGAGCTCAGGGTGGAACAATGATTGAGAATTGGTTTGGTCAGGAGACATCAAGAATTACACTCGCCCTTACAAAGCCATTTGTTGATGGTGTAGAAATTTGTGATAAAAAACATAAGGATGATGTATACCATCCCCAATTAGCGGAAGGTGGACCAAGAACAATCGTTGTCAAAATGGCAGATAGACTGCACAATCTCAGAACGCTTGGTGCCCGTAGTAAAGAAAATCAAATGAAAATTATTCACGAAACTATTCATGAATATTTTCCTTTGTTTGAAACAACAAGAGATGTGTTCCCAGAAGCAACAGATTACCTATTGAAAGAAATGAAACTTGCAATTGCAAGGCTAGGGATTAATTAGGAGACGTACAGAGAAGCCGGTATTCACAATTTTTGCAAAGCAAATTTTTTGAACATAAGAACTCACTTTTCTCGATAGCATTTACTTTTTCTATTATTTTTTCTTCAATTGTCACTAGTTCTTTATCAGTAATTTCCGTCGTTATTTTTTTTCCAGATTCAATGTAGTAAAGTGACAACAGAATTTTATTTTTTTCGCCTCTTCTAAAAAGTGGATGGTTAATTCTTTCAGCTGCTAATGCATATATTCCGAGCTGGAATTTATAAGAACTTTTAATTGCAGAATCAATATTTCCCGTTTTGTAATCAATAATTTCAAGTGTACCATCGGCTTTTCTATCAATTCTGTCAATCTTTCCCGTAACTCTTAGTTTGTTTTTCAAATAAAAAGCAAACGGCATTTCAATTTGCTCAGGCATAATCTTATCTTGAGCTTCTTTGTCATAAAAATTAGAAACAATTTGAATTGCTCTTTCCTTTGCTTTTTTCTCATGCTCTTTGCTACTAAAACCTTGTGATGACCATGTGGTGTTAAGAATTTCTAATAGCTCCTCTTTACTCATTTTCTTTTTTGCTGATGATTTTCTTGAATATTCTGCAAGCACAGTATGTAGAGATATTCCAAAACTTTGCGCTGATGATGCCGGAGTAGGAATTCCTAGAATATATCTTGCTTTATAGTGAAGAGGGCACACATCAAACGATTGTAGTTGAGAAAACGAAATGCTTTTCACCTCATGCGCTGTTAGTTCCTGCTCCTTCTGCTTGACATCAGTATAGTGTGAGGCAACATCAAGAAGTGTTAGTTGTTGCACTTTAGTACTTGCTGTTTTTTTAACCAAAGCGTGTGGAATAGCTTCGAAAACGAAAGGGGAAATTTTCTTTTCGCGTTTTCCTTCTCCATAAAATGAAGCAGCTGTAAGAAACAGTTGATCACGAGCCCTTGTCATTGCAACATAAAAAAGTCTCCGTTCTTCTTGAAGATGGTAGTTGGCAGGTACGATTTCAATTTCCGTTTTATTTTTCAGTTTTACATTCGTTTCAGTTTTTACTAATTCCTTTGGAAGCGGAATTTTTTCCTTTCTGTCCCTTCCCGGAAATCTTTCGACAACAAGATTTACAACAAAGACTATCGGAAACTCAAGACCTTTGCTTGAGTGCACAGTCAACACATTCACTGCATCAAATTCTTTAAAATCAGTATCTGCAACAGTTGGGCTATCTCCAAGCTGAGTCATTAGGTCTATCCATTCAACAACAGGATAAATGCCTGTTGTTTCACCGGAGTACTCAAAGTTTTTTAGCCTATCAAAAAATTTGGCGATGCTTAAAGCAGATTTTTCTTCTTGCTGATTCTTATAGTTAAGAAGTTGTTCATATATGCCAGACTCTACAAGAAAGTAATACAGTATTTGACCAGCGGTTTCTGTTCTTGATTTTGCAACATGTGAAATGATAAGTTTTCGAATTTCAGTAAGCTTCTCTTGTGTCTCTTTTTTTATGTATGAATCTTTTGTTTGTTCAATGCTTTCGAATAATGTTAGATTATTTTTCTTCGCCAAACCCAATAAATAATTAAGTTCCAGTTGAGGTACTGCAAATATGTCCATTGAAAGAACACGAAAAAGTGATACATCATCTGTCACATCAGTAAGAACTTTCAGGTATGCGATAAGATCTTTTATTGCCTCTTGCTGGAATAGTTGGCTTGGTCCTAGAAATTGGAATGGAATTTTTTGCCTTTGAAGAAAGTTAGTTATTGGATGTGCATGATTGTTAGCTCTAACAAGAACTGCAATATTCTTGTATGTATACTCTCCGCTACTAACAAGATCTGAAATTTTCTCAGCTATTTTTTCTGCTTCTTCGTCCAGTCTAGTTGTGTGAATAAATTCTATGTCCTTTCCCTTTATATTTCGTTCCGAGATAAGTTTTTTGTTAATTTTCTCTGAATACTCAAGTCTATTCGGATTATTATTCTGAATCATAAGATATGCACCATCTAATATTTTTTGAGTGGATCTATAGTTACTCGTAAGACTGATTATTTTAGCTCCTGGAAAATTTTTTCGAAATTGTATAACATTTGAAATTGCGGCTCCTCGCCAGCGGTATATAGCTTGATCATCATCGGCAACAACAGTAATATTCCTTCTTTTGCCAGCTAGCAAAATGGCTAGTCTGTTTTGAGAAAAATTTGTGTCCTGAAATTCGTCAACTAGAATATATTTAAATTTATGCTGATACTTTTTTAGTACGTTTGGTCTTTCTCGGAATAACTTTAGCACATTGGATACTAGGTCTGAAAAATCCATAAATCCTTCTCGTGCTTTTATTTCGGAATATTGCGCATAAGCTTGTGACAATTCCTTTAATTGCTTTGCGTCTAAAATTTCACCATCTGCATCAATTTCTTTCGGGGCCTTTTTTGTAAAACTTTCATACTCATTTGGTGTAACGTCTTCATCAGAGAGTCTGGAGAAGTGTTGCAAAAGCGCTTCTAGGAATTTTGTTGGGTTACCCAGTGGTCGGTAGTAATCAAGCTGCAGCTTAAAAAGATTTTTTCTTAGCAAGAGTATGCTCTCAGCTTCAGTCAGAAGTCTATATGATGGGTTAAGGCCAATCTCAAGACCTTCTGCTCGTAATATCATATCGCAGAAAGAATGAAAGGTTGATATCCACATTTCGGTGTATCCTAAAGGTAAGATTTTATCAATGCGTTCGGTCATCTCAGAAGTTGCCTTTTCGGTAAATGTAAGCGCTAGAATCTCTTCTGGCAATGCTAGACCTTTTGAGATAAGGTGCTCTATTCGTTGCGTAACAACAGTAGTTTTTCCTGTTCCTGCCCCTGCAATTATCAAGAGCGGTCCATTTCCATGTTCTACCGCTTTTCTTTGTTCTGGGTTAAGTATTGTGTCTTTAATCACGACTTATTTTAGCAGATTAAGGAAGTTTAGATATGTTTAAAAAAGCTTAAATGGAAGTGGCACAAGTGAATTTGTTTTTGTTCGGTATTCTGTGTACTGCTTATTTGAACCATATTTCATTTCATAACTCTTTTCCAAGGGTGGTATGCCACTAACGAAAAGTAACAGAAATGTTATAAAGATGGGACCTAGGATAGCTAGAAAATTCCAACCGTTGAGATATGGTAGGCAATAAACAAATAATCCCCACCAACATAGCATTTCGCCAAAATAGTTGGGGTGTCTTGAATATTTCCATAGGCCAATATTAGTCCACTTATCAGGATGAGTTTTCTTATATGAAAATTTTTGTGAATCAGCGATTGTCTCAATTATTAAACCGAAAGCAAAAATGAAGATTCCAACAATTGTGTAAAAGGTAATCGATTTTTCTAGAGGAGACTGCATATAAAGTAAAGCGGGTAGAAGAATAACCCAGACTGTAATTCCCTGAAGTATCCAAAAGCGAGAAAATTTTTTGAAACTTTCACGGATATCATCAAACCTCTTGTCTCTTTTCATCTTAAGAATTCTTATAAACAAATATCCAGTTATTCTTAGTGCCCAAACGGAAATAAGCGTAGTTAGTAATATATTACTAGATTCATAATCCTTTCTTAGATAAAGCGATGTGCAAGCTATTATAAAGAATGATAGACCATATGAAAGATCTGTTACCTTATCGGTTTTAAGAAGGAAAGCAAACACAAAGAAAATTGCCTGAATACATAAAGAGATGAATAGCATGAGAAATAGTTGATCCATTATTTAATAATACCATGATTGTGTACACATCATAAATGCTGTTTAATAGGATTGTATGTCAGACATTAATTCTCCCTTTTTTCTCCCCTTTTTCAAAAAAGAGCAGC
>CAZKYX010000035.1:0-10546 GCA_964557125.1 uncultured Gammaproteobacteria bacterium | reverse complement strand
TACACTAATGCGATTTTCATACAAAGAAATGAACTGGAGTATTAGGAGCAGGCTTTTTCGAATACTTTCACTGTTTTTTTAACTGCAGTTTCCCAGTTAAATAGTTTACACCGAAGCAGGGCTTTTTCAACATACACTTTTTTGTTAATTTTGAGCGCCACGTTCAATTGCTTTGTAATGTCCGCTATGTCTTGCGGATTAAAATACAGAGCTGATTCACCGGCAACTTCTCGAAATGATGGTATATCAGAGGCAACAACAAAGCAACCCTGGCTCATTGCTTCAAGAATCGGAAGTCCAAAACCTTCCATAAGCGAAGGTGCCACCAAAAATTCCGCTTTCTTATACAGTGACACAAGCTTTTCGTCAGAAACAGAGTGCAATATTTCAATATTTGTTCTTTTGCCTACACTCAACCTGCTCGAAAGTTTTTCATAAAAGTAATCGCTTTTTCCGACAAGCACGAGTCGCACTGAGGAGTCATTTATCGCCTCAAAAGCTTTTATTAGTCTTTCTAAATTTTTATGAGGATAAGCGTTTCCAACATACAATATAAACGGTGATTCTGCTGCGACACCCCTTCCACCTAATTTTAATGCCTTGTCCACTGCTTCATGAATAACAACGACTTTCCCATCTTTAACTTTATAATGACTGAGCAGCTCTTCCTTAGTTGCAAATGATGGTGCAATAATTTTAGTTGCCTTTCGAACCGATTTTTTTAAAATGAATTTATACGCCAAGCGTTTCATGCGGTATATGGGCTTTGGTAATTTTGTTGCTTTCCCAGTTGGAAAATGATCAATTATTAAGTCGTGAATAGTAACTACAAATTTTCTCCTGTAAAAAATTGGGATGGAAAAGTATGGAAAATGAACAAGGTCAAGATTGTCTTTTTTCAAAATCTTACTAAAGATAAATTGTTCTGAAATAGAATGCCATGGGACGTCCGCCAGTCTTTTTATCATATGAGGATTTTCAAAAAGTTGAGATTCAAAATCTTTTTTTCTAAGATACACGTAATAGGAATTATCAGAAAATTCTCTTTTGTCCAAACCCATCACAATATTTCTTATATACCGCCCGACTCCACTCTCATTCCATAATCGCGCATCAATTCCTATTTTTTTCTTTGTTCTATTCTTCATCTATTTTGTAACTTGGCAAGATACCATTTTGTTTTAATACCCATAAGGACGAGGTACTTCACAAAACTTGGGTAACGATTTCTGTAGTGCTTTCTATAAAATATCTCCATTGCCTCAAATCTGGCATTGGTAGCCCTGTCTACTGTGTTCTTTGATGCCTCAGTCATACCTTTAGACACTTTCTTAATACCGCTTGAAACACCTTTGTAGTGAAGTGCACCAAACTCGGGAACAAAGTATATTTTTTTACCAATCTCTTTAATTCTAAAACAGAAATCCAAATCCTCTCCATAAAAAAAATAGTCCTCGTCCCACCAACCCAATTTCTCACCAACACTACGAGGAACAAGCATGAAAGAACCTGCACATGCATCAATTTCGTGTACGTGCGTGTAACCTAAATAGGTAAGGTTATAACCAGTAAATAATTTCACTTTTGGAAAAAGGCGAGCCAGATATGTAAAGTGGGCAAATGAGTTCCACGGAGTTGGAAAACCCCTATGTGCGGAGTCGTCCAGTTTTTTATTAGGAAGCTCTACAAAGCACGTTGCTGCCCCCGCATTCTCATGCGACAACATGAATTCATACATCCCATCTATCGTATTCTCATAGACTTTTGTATCGGGATTTAGAAAGAGCAAGATTGTACCACTCGTTTTTTTAATTCCAATATTATTGGCTTTGGAAAAACCTAGATTGTCTTTGTTGTGAATAAAAGATAGGGATGCATACTTCTTTTGAAGTTTTTTAAGAACAGCTTCAGTGTTATCGTTTTCACTATTGTCAGACACAACAACTTCAACTGATGTCTTTTTGGTCGTGTTATAAATTGAATCGATACATTCCTCGATCAAATTTTCTGAGTTATAGGTAACAATAACTATTGATAGATCAATACTATTCATGAATGGTTTTTTTCCAAGTGCGGACAAGTTCTTCGCCTATATTATCCCATGAATACGACTGGTCAACAAGTTTTCGTGCACTTAGTGCAATGCTTTTTAGATTGATCTTATCTTCGTACATAGCCTCAATCTGCTCGATAAATTCCTCACCGGTAGAAGCTTTCAGAAAATCTTTGTTTTCAACTGCATTAAATCCTGCAAGTCTTTGTGGAAGGGCAATAATAGGGGTGCCAAGACTCATTGCCTCTAACACCTTAAAGTTTGTCCCCCCACCGATTCGAACTGGAAACACAAGGGCATCAGCAGTACGATACTCTGCTGTGATATCTTCAACAAATTCTTTAAAAATTACTTTTTCATTCGTATACCCTAACACGTCTTGCCCCTTTTTACCCACAATGGTAAGAGTGGGTGGATTCTTAAGTTTTTGAAAAACCTCTTTGTAGAAAAAATTCATTGCATCTACATTTGGGAAATATGTAAAGTTTCCTACAAAAAGCAAATTATGCTGCTTCTTTTCATTGAAGGAAAATTTAAAATCTGACAAATGAATTCCGTTTGGTACCACGCCACACAATTTCTTGGAATAACTTGATATGTATGTAGCCTCTTGCCGTGTCACTGCAACGCATGCATCGGCACGCTTGAACATGCTCAATTCCTCTTTCTTAAGACGCGAGGCTTGCTGATGAAAAATTGGCTTTAGAAATGGTTTTCTGATGGTACTTGCATAATCTCTATACAACAAGTGCTCAATGTTCTCAGTTCCCAGTACTTGCGTTACCCCTCGCTTTTTTAACTCAGAACACAGATAAAACCCTGTGTATGCAGACTCAAAATGGACTAGGTCAATGTCATGCTCTTTAACAAAACCCAATATTTCCTCTTTAGCTTTTTTATCAAAATAAAGAGTTTTAAAAATTGATGAATTATGAAGGAGCGTAAGGGGAATATTTGACACCTTCTTTGCTTCACGCCGCTTGAACACTTTTATGTCCTTTACCCCCTCGTTTCGCAATATCTCAAGATGCTCTGGATTGAAGTCAGTTCTAACAAACGAGCACAGGTACACATCCATTTTCTTGGCTGTGTAGCACAGTAAATTGAAGGCTCTATTCTTCCCACCCGTGTTAGTCGGATAAGGAAAATCGTACGTAAGAAATAATACTCTAGTCATGTTTACAATTGTAGTATGAGATATGTATCTGAGGAGGAAACAATGGTATACATTTTCCCAAATCCTTCAAAATCTTGCGTGGTTGGATTTACCAAAACCATATGGGTAGCGCCAAGCCTTTTTAGGTTTTCCGGAGTATCAACAAGCGCCGGCCATCCTTGTCGATTAATGTAATAGAGGAACGTTGTATCTCCTCCATATGGTGCAATAACCCTTGCATTCTTTGGCAAAACTTCATCTGCTTTTACTCCTGCGATGACTACTGCCTCATTATTTATATTGAAAAAGTCTCTGACATAAAACCATGAAAGAGAAAAAGTTAGAAAAATAACAACTGAACAAATTACTATCCCTACTGCTTTGTTAATCCCCCTAAGGGATAATAAAAATGAAATTCCTCTACCCGCAAATAAACACAAAACCGGTAAAATTACAATTTGATAGTAATCGTGCTGAACGTTTCCCTTGGCAACTATTGTTATATACAAAACGATTGCAATTAAAAATGAAAATGAAAGGAAATAATTCTTCTCGCGCTCCTGCTTGAGAATTCCCAGTAGTACAAAAAAGGCTCCAAAGTAACCAAAAATTAACTTTGAAATTCGTTCACCGAAAATCCAAAAGAAAAATGCACCTTTAAACCGAATGTTGTCCCCATTGAGTAGCCACATACTGGCAGGTACCCCCTCAGGGAAGTGAGACAACCACATTCTCCATAAAACGAGCGGTAGAACAACAATAATTGGATAGATATATAACTCCCACTTTCTAAGTAGCGCAAACTTATGCTTTTGAATCACGATATATAGCTGGACAAGTAAGTAAAAGGCAGCAAACGGCTTTAAGAGTAGTGATGCAAGTGAGAAGATTGCAGCAAGAATGAAAAACATAATTTTCCATTTAGTCTTTGTGGAAGATAAATATCTGTCGAAAAAATAGATTCCAGCGAAAGACGCCGCAACCATTGTCGTATCAGGCAGAATTGTTCTTCCGTAATAAATTGAGAAGGGAAGAAATAAATAGAAAAAGGAAGCCGCAAATGCCGCGACCAGACCGCTATACTTTCTAAGCAACAAGAAAAGAAACAAAGCTGTTGAAAGTGAAGCAATAATACTTACTACCCTTCCCCATTCTTCAAGAGTCAAGACAGGTAATGCTTTGTAAAGAGAAGCTTGGAAGAAGTTATAGAGCGGAAACTCAACAAACCGATACCCCTTTGGGTTTTGATGACCTGTTTGTATATTTGAAATGTCATAGTACTTGGGATGCAAATAATCAAACCCCTCATTCACAAAAAAACGAGATACAGCTGAGGTATCCGATTGTCGCCAGCTATGCCAATCAGCGATTGGATTTGAGAATTTGTACAATCTCACAAAAAAACCACCAAAAAAAAGAATGATAAAAAGAAGTATAAGTAAAAACTTACTTTTGAGAATATTGTAAAGATTATTTACCATGAATAGGCGCCTCAATAACAGGCATTGTTCTTGTCACTTCTTCGACGGTCCCATCTTTGCCAAATTGAAATACGCGGGCGCTTTGTGACCCCTCCGCTTCATCCAGTGCTAGCTCTAAATTATTTGACGTTTTAACTGTTAAATTCTCATTTTGAAATGTAAACCATAACGCATCATCCAAACCAACGGGGAATATCCATGCCTCACCTGTCCTGATTGGAACGTCAACAAAATAAAATACCGGATTTTGCGGTGTGGCCTTAGCTCTCGGGAAATAATCATTAAATCCGACAAGTAGGTTTTGTGTAATATCACCTGCCCTCTTCCAATCCTTATTAACACGGTTGAGCTCTGTGATGTTCCAAGCTGAAATTGCTGTTACCATAGCCAGTACTATCACAAGAGCACCAATTCTATTTAATTTCTTCAATCGGACATATAAGATTTGCAATAGTGCTGTAAAAAGAAGAACGAGGGCAAAGGAAGGTAGATACGCATATCGAATTGCGATATTGCCCAAGCCCAAAAATGGCGACAGTGCGACGATAAAAAATACAAAACTAAAAACTACAACTTGTTTTGTTTCTTTATTTGCCTTCCTTAAGGCATAGTAGATAAAAAGCGCTACTATTGCCAAAAGTGAAACAATAATAAATGCTACTCCTAAGTTTGTTTTGCCGATCTCTCTTAATGCAGTTTGAAATGGCAGAAACCTACTTCCCAAAATAGTAATCCCAATGTATCCAACAATATTTCCAACAAAATTAAGTGGAAGCTTTACAATATTGTAACTATAATCTCCTTGCATCCAATGACTATTCGCACTCACTCGCATTATTAAATATATTGGTATAAGCAACGTATATATCCAAGAAGACCAGTGCTTTGAGAGTTTTTTAATTGAGAACTCTGGGCTACGAAATATGAGTTCGTATGCGCATATTAATAACGGAGTGATAATTCCAAATTCGTGAAAAAGCATCCCAACAAATGCAGAAGCAATTGAAACAAAAAGCAAGAGATAGTTTTTCTTATCTCTCCATAGCATATAGAGGTAAAGAGATACCATTGCAGCGAGAGACGCGATGACATGTCCAGTTGAAGAAATCCAAAATATTGTCTCGAAGTGAACTGCCAATACTAAAAATAGAACTGATGAGATAAGCGCGAAAAATTTATTCTTAAGGATTTTTTCCGTAACCAAAAACACAAATACCACCACGCCAAAATGGAGAAGTATTGACACCACATGATAGAAAGAACTCGTAAGCCAAAAGATTGAGTACATAAAGTAGAAATATATTTTAGTACCAGGTCTGTAGAAAAAGCCGTCAGAATTTGTGAAAAATTCAATAAAAGTATTTTTAAATGGAACACATTTAGCTACTCCATCTGTATAGAGAACTTTTTTACAGTCTGCAATCCATCGCAACCATGTGAAATCGTCTCCAACAAAATAATTTGGAAGTATTCTGCTAAAAATGAGGAATGACGCTGTTAAGAGATAGATAAATATTGCCCAAATTGAAGTAAAAACTCTCAGAATTTCCTTTTTATAGTTAAGCTTATCCTTTTGGGTAAGATGAAGCAATCCAACCGACAACCCCATAAGTGGCCAGAAAACGAATGCCACCTTTGAGGCTTCAAATACATCAATAAGTACCGCATTGAGAGCAACACCAAGAATGGAAGCACTAACACCTAATACAAATGCCTTTCCAATTCTTGATTCTACCTCTTTAATGTTCTTTGCTACATAAATTCCATAAAATACAAAAATGAGAGCAAAAGAAACAAGCCCCAGAATCCCAACCTCGCCTAAAATTCTTAAATAGTTATTGTCGGATGCAAGGCTTATTGATGAATATCCACTTCCCAAAAGTATGTTTCGCTTAAATGCGCTAATTGCTCGTGGCCATGTTCCTTGAAATCTTGTTGTAAATGAAACATCATACGCAAGGGCCTTTTTAATTACAAAGTCTCCTTCTACTGTTGTAATCTCTGTTGATTCTTTTCCAGCTGCAATTTTTGTTCTTTTTATTGTTACCTTATCTGAACCGGAATTAGTTGAATCAGAACCCGGAATATTGATGTATCCTGTACCTTGTGGTAAATTTTCACCGGTAGATTGCTTATCCTCTATCACAAGTGGTCCTTCCCCTGACTTTGCAATGCCAACAGCCTTACCGGTCCTCGCATCTACAATTAAATCAACCTGTGAGATGGTACTGGTAAACCGTTGAGAAATCCCTTGAAAAGAGCTTAAAAGCCAAAGGCTAAGGATAACAACTGGAATAATAAATTTCTTTTGTTTTTGCAGAATAAGAAGAAAAACAATCGTCACCAAATACACCATGTATGAAACTCGTGATGCTGTTAAGAGAAGTAATATAAGACCCCAGAAGCCTGCAAATACAAAAAGAAATTTTAATAACCAATTTTTTACGGCAAAAATCATACTACCCATTATGGGAATCATGATGACAAGCCAAGCAGCGAGATCGTAATGACCTGCAAATGTTGAGGGTATCCTTGCGCTTGAGGAAAGACGAAGGGGAATGCCTTTTGCAAATTCTTCATTCCCAGTAAGAAATGCCGGGAAACCTAAAAACTTCTGACCAAAGCCGTAGAGAACAACAGCAAAGAGCGTCCCAACCAACGCCCAAACAACAAATGGAATTTGTTTTTTACTCTTAATGGCATTGTATGCAAGAAAGAAAAGCCCTATATACTCGATTCTTCGGGCGTAATTAAAGAATGCAAGATGGGGAAACACTCCAGTAAGCGTTGGAAATATAAAAAGCACGGCATAAATGGTTGAAATGAGGCCTACTCCCCAGAATAAAAATATTGGAAGCGTTAGCGGGGTTCTCAAAGTGGCTTTTTTCAAAAGCAAATAAGTACCTAGTACAGCAAATGAAGAAGCAACAATAAAATCTTCTGCTCTAATGTATACCCACGTATGATTAATGCCAATGATTGGAATTTTCGGATATAAAGGGATGATGACTAACAAAAGAAGCACCAATATAAATAGGAGGTTTTGTGATAGGAATTTTAAAAATTTCATGTGATTTCTTTCAGGGCTTTTTTATAGGTTCCAGCGAGTGATTTGCTATTCGTTAAAACCCCTAAAGATATTATTAAATATGCCTTAAACATAAGCAATAGCCTTACATACAAGTATTTGAAACTTCCATAATGAATCTTTGCAAAAAGTGCCATCCCTTTGTAAATATTCACAATCGCAAACTCACGATTACTGCTCCCTTGACCATAATGCTTCATTACAATGAAACTATCGTAATAGACTGCAAGTTTTTTCATTTTTGCTCTAAAACATATATCCATATCCTCCACATACATAAAGTATCTTTCATCAAAACCGAGCAACTCATCAAAATGTATTTTGTCAACCGCAAGCGCCCCTCCACTTACAAAATCAACCCGTTGCCCTTTCTTTGGGGCAAATCGCACATTCACTAACTTCTCAAGACCTACGCTAAAGAAAAAGTAATCAATTACAGAATAAAATCTGCCAGCGGTTTTCTCTATACCTTCGCCAGTAGCATGAATTAATTTCCCACCAATTGCAAAAATATTCTGCTTCTTATCAAAAAATTCCTTCATGCCTGAAAGGTCAAGAGATATAACTTCTGCGTCAGGATTAAGTATTATAAGTTTTGATCCGGTCGCATAGGCATTCGCGTGGTTAATACCCATCGCATATCCGAGATTTTCTTCTGATGAAATAATCTTTACCAGACCTGAGTTGGTTTTGTCAAAGTCTTTTATGAGAACTGGAGAATAATTTTTAACATGATGTTTTATTTTTACAACAGTGTCATCATTTGAGTTGTTATCAAAAAAAATCATCTCGACATCCCCCTCCTTAAGTGAGTCTCCAAATTTTGAAAAAAGTGAATGAATAAAATTCTCAATATGTCGCGATGAATTATACGTCAGAATAATAATGGAAAAAGAAGGCATAAATTTATCGAAACCAAGCAGCGCGACCCAATTTATAGTTTAATTCCCCTTCACGAGTTCCAATTTCCTTGGCTGGCACTCCGCCTACAATACTCATTGAGCCAACATCTTTTGTGACAACTGCACCGGCACCAACAACTGCTCCTTTTCCAATAGTCACACCAGGTAGAATAATCGCCCGAGGTCCTACAAAAACATAATCTTCAATTACTACCTCATCAAGCTCGACTTTGTCTCTTGAGGCAAAGTCATTCTCATTGATGTCATGTTGGGAGTTATACACCATAACTTCAGATGCAAAATCAACGTGATTTCCAATTGTTAATTTTGCCCTCCCGTCAAGGACAGCATTTTCACCAATTATTGTATCGTTTCCGATTTTAATTTTTGAAGCATTATAGAATATGCCTCCCATGTGAATCGTCGAGCCTTTCCCGATAGACAATCCTCCGAGTCTGTAAAAAAATCTTCTCACATGATGAAAAGGCAAATACCCAACAACTCGCAAAATATAATTCTCTATTTCTAGAACAACTGAAGCCAATCTTCTTTGTATCTTTTTATTCATTTTGTATTATCTTAACTGTAAACTGTAAACTGTGAACTGTAAACTGTTAACTGTTTTTTGCTACTTCCTCAAGCACTGCTAGCACCTCTTTTGCGGACTTCTCCCATGTAAATTTTTTGTAATGCTCTTTACCCTTCTCCCTCATAACTTGTTGCAATTTTTTGTCCCCCACCACTTTCTCAATTTTTTGTGCAATATCCACAACCTTTTCAGGGTCAAAGTAAAGTGCCGCGTCTCCGCCCGCTTCTGGAAGGCTTGAAACATTGCTCGTCAAAACTGGACACCCATATTTCATTGCCTCAAGAACTGGTAGCCCAAACCCCTCATAAAGACTTGGCAACACATAACATTGGGCTTCCTTATAGAAAGTTGGAAGATCTGCATCTTTTACAAAATCTAAGAATAGTACAGAGTCTTTTACACCATATGTCTCAGGGGATTGCAAAATTTCTTCATACATCCACCCCTTTTTCCCAATTATTACTAGCTGCAGATCTTTAATGTTATTCTTAACATGAGAAAAGGCTTCCACGAGGGAGGCAATATTCTTTCTTGGCTGAAGGGTTCCCACAAATAATATAAAATCCGATTTGACGCCAAATTCTTCAAGTTCTCTCATAGTTGTGTGGGTTTTTGTAAAAGCTTCCTTAAGTCCGGGGTACACAACGTGTATTTTGCTTTGAGGAAGTTTGTACTCACTAATTATATCATTTTTACTACTATTACTTATGGTAATTACCTTGGACGCTTTCATTGCAGAACTCCTTGTCCATGAGGAAAGTTTGAGCAAATCGCTTCTTTTAAAAGTCTCAGGAAAGTGGATAAATGATAAATCCATAATTGAAACAACTGTTTTCATTGGTGAAAAACGAGGTCCATAGTGTGAAGTAGTAAAAAATACTTCAGGTTTTGTTTTTTCAGTCTGAAGCCTCAATGGCAAACCAATTTGGGTCCAAAATTTTTTAGGTGATACAACGACATATTTCCACCAAGAGGCTTCCCTTGGCAACTCATCGTTTGGTTTTTCCTTCAAGTAAACCTTATACGCATGGTCGTTTTTCTCCTGCTTTCTCAATTCATACAAATTCCACAATATTTGGAAGGAATACTCAGATATTCCTACCTTTGTAGTTACATTTGCTTCGTTTCCGTCAATTCCAATTAACATATTATATTCCTGGATAAATTACTCTCAATTTTTTTTCTGGGATACTCAGTATATCTTGTGCATCATTCTTTGTTGACTCTGAAATACAAAAAACAACATCACTTTCTTTTTTAACCCATGACAATTTCTT
>CAZKYX010000034.1:9573-10652 GCA_964557125.1 uncultured Gammaproteobacteria bacterium | reverse complement strand
TATAAATACAAGCTTAAAAATGAAGATAATACCTTTATTCTTGCATGGTCAACGACTCCGTGGAATAAATTAGTTACTCCTTCGCTTGCCATAAATCCGAAGCTAACATATGTCAAGGTAAAGCAGGGCAGTGAGTTTTATATTCTAGCCGAAGCGACACTCAAGCATTTAAAGAAAGACGAAAAGTATGAAGAAATTGAGAAATTTTCAGGCGAAAAACTCGTAGGGAGAGAATTTGAGCCTCATTACGATTTTTATCTTTCTTGGGAGAGCGTTAAAAAAGACTTGGAAGGAAAAAAGCTGTTTGTTATTGTGGGTGGTGATTTTGTAACCGCTGATGAAGGAACGGGAGTTGTAACACTTGCAGCATATGGTGAGGAAGATTTGGCAATCATGCAAAAAGAAAATATCCCTCTTGTCATACACGTTGATGATGAAGGTATTATCGATGAAAAGGTGCCAAGCTTTGGGGGAATGTTTTATATGGATGCAAATGCTCTCGTTAACGAAGATTTGGCTTCACGGGGGCTACTGTATTCAGAGGAAAAATATACCCACTCAGTTCCCCACTGTTGGAGATGTGCCACTCGATTGTTCTATAACCCTCAAAATGCATGGTATGTTGCTGTTGGAAATTTAAAACCTGCAATGAAAAAAACCAATGAAGAGGTGAATTGGATTCCAAAGCACTTTCAAAATGGGAGGTATCTAAAGAGTCTTGAAAGTGCACCTGACTGGTGCATTTCAAGGAGTAGGTATTGGGGCAGTCCTGTGCCTGTTTGGGAATGTGAATGTGGACAAAGGGTTGTTCCTGGGTCCGTAAAGGAGCTTGAGGAGCTTTCTGGTCAAAAAGTAGAAAATTTGCACAAACCAGATATAGATGAAGTTATAATTCCGTGCAATAAGTGTGGTAAGGATGCAAGGCGTGTGAGTGAAGTGCTGGATAGTTGGATTGAGGCAGGGAGCGCTTCGTTTGCAGAAAGACATTTTCCATTCTCAGATGCAATTTTGCAAGATTTCTTTCCCCCAGACTTTATTGCTGAATATACGGGTCAGATACGTGCATGGTTTTATGTACT
>CAZKYX010000034.1:0-9473 GCA_964557125.1 uncultured Gammaproteobacteria bacterium | reverse complement strand
GTAGGTGCAATAAGTAGCATAAAGAAATTCATTGATGAATTATCTACGTGGTATATCCGTAGAAGCCGAGATAGAGTTGGACCAACAAGTGAAGATGTTGCCGATAGAGATGCATTTTACCAAACAACGCATCAAGTACTCACAAGCATTTCACTGCTTATGGCGCCAATTACCCCTTTTGTGACCGAGGAAATGTACAGAAATCTAACCGGTAACGAGTCTGTTCACCTTGAAAATTGGCCTGTAGCTGACGACTCACAAACAAACGAAGAACTAGAAAAAACAATGGAAGGTGCAATTGCCCTTTCATCAGTTCTCAACTCTTTCAGAAAAGAAAACACCGTAAAGGTTAAAATTCCATTCAAAAAACTAACTTATGATGGGCCAATGGAACTTCCACAAGAAATACTGGAAATTGTAAAACTTGAAGGAAATGTTATCGAGTTTGTATTTGAAAATAAAGGTGAAAGTTATTTTGTGAAGGGCGATGTAACATCTCAAAATCAAGACCTTGAGGCCGGTGAGGCTCGTGACATTATACGTAAAATTCAGCAAGAGAGAAAAAATCTTTCAACAAGTATTTCAGAATACGTGAACGTTACGCTTCCTTCTTGGCCTGAGAGTTATCAGGAGCTCATAAAAAAGAAGGCCTTGGTGCAAAATCTTACAAAAAGTGATGAATTTACCGTAGAAAAAATTACATAGTGAACCGACTATCATTTAACAGAATAGACTTTTCCTTACTTATTCCTCCGATTCTTCTTGTTGTGATAAGTTTGGCAACCCTATTTTCTATCGAAAGAGTCTTTTTTTACCAACAGCTAGCTTTTTTTGGCGTCTCTTTATTTTTTTACTTTATATTCCTAAACATCGACTACAGAGTATTTGGATATTACTCAAAAAGTATTTATGTCATGATTTTGCTGTTACTGCTTGCAGTCCTTTTCTTCGGGATTGAAGTAAATGGTGCAAGGAGTTGGTTTGGCTTTTTTGGTGTTCATCTGCAAATTTCAGAGTTGGTAAAGCCATTTTTTATTATTTTAATGGCTAATTTTCTTTCGAAATCAAAAATGAATATGCTTGCAAAGTACTTTCTTTCATTTGCAATCTTTCTCCCTATCTTTTTTCTTATCTTTAAACAGCCTGATTTAGGAACCGGTGCTATGTATTTTGGTACATTGATTGGGATGCTTTTGATGTCAGGCTTTCCTTGGAAATATTTTTTCTTTTCAGCTGTTGTTGCACTTATTCCGTTGCCTCTTATTTTTAGATTTCTAGCGACATATCAGAAGGAACGCTTAATAACTTTTTTCAATACGACAGCTGATCCGACCGGTTCTTCGTACAATGCTATTCAGGCACTAATTTCAATCGGAAGTGGAGGCTTTTTTGGCAAAGGGTTAGGTGAAGGGACGCAGTCAGTGCTGAGATTTTTACCAGAGAGGCAAACAGACTTCATATTCGCTTCAATTTCTGAGGGTCTTGGATTTATCGGAGGCGCTACAGTCATCTGCGTGTTATGTTTTTTGCTCTATAAAATTTATGCTAAATCAAGGAAAATCGAAAATACATACGAATATCTTATTGTCATTGGAGCTTTTTTTCTATTTCTAACTCAAATGGTCGTGAATATAGGTATGAACATGGGGTTAGTGCCTATTATCGGCATAACACTTCCTTTCGTTTCGTATGGTGGAAGTTCCCTTTTGACAAGCTTTATTATTTTAGGTATTATTTCCTCAATAAATTACGAATATTCAAGCAGAAGTAAGACTATAGAAATTGTATAATCTATCTGCTACAATACACACTATGAGTTACGCAGTAATAAAAACACAAGGAAAACAATACAAAGTGTCCCCCGGCCAAGTTATCACAGTCGATAGAATGCAGGGAGAAAAGGGAGATTCGCTTAATTTTGAAGAAGTTCTGCTTCATGTTGACGACGGAAAGATTGCTGTTGGTACGCCTTTTATTAAAAACGTCTCAGTTACAGCAAAGATTGTTGACCACACAAGAGGCGTTAAGGTAAGAGTAGCAAAATTTAAAGCAAAAGCTCGATATCGAAAAGCAACCGGATTTAGAGCTGAACTCACAAAAGTTCAAATAGAGCAAATAAGTGCCACGAAATAATTTTTAAATTCAAATTTAAAATTTAAAATCAAGCACAAATTAATTAAAAATTAAAAATTAAAAAATAAAAATTTATAATATATGGCACATACAAAAGCAACAGGCTCAGTCAAAGGAAATAAAGACTCTATCGCAAAGCGATTGGGAGTTAAAAAATACGGTGGGGAAAAGGTTATTAAAGGAAACATCATCATGCGTCAAAAAGGTACAAAGTTTTTTGCAGGGAATGGTGCTTCTATGGGAAATGACTATACTATATTTGCAGTTGAAGATGGTATTGTTCAGTTCAAAAAGTTAAGAGGAAAGCAATATATTGAAATTGTATCACCAACTGTGCGCTAGCTATGGATAATCTAATGTCGATTGTCGAACTGGAATTAGCACTGCTCCAACCAAACCCACTCCAACCACGTGGTCTCATTGCCCCTGAATCATTAACTGATCTTGTAAATTCAATTCGTGAGCAAGGTATTCTTGAGCCTATTGTTGTTGCTGAGACCCCAGCCGGATACCAAATAATCGCTGGTGAAAGACGATGGAGAGCCGCAAAGATACTTGGATTGCATAAAGTTCCTGTAGTTGTTAAGAGAACTACACCTCAACAAATGCTTGAAATGTCTATCGTTGAAAACGTTCAGCGAGAAGATCTTAACCCAATCGAAAGAGCTCAAGCGTACAAAAGACTCATAGACGAATTTGGTCTATCTGTTACTGAAGTTGCAAAGCGAGTTGGTAAGTCTTTGCCATATATTTCTAATACAATACGATTATTAACCCTCCCAGACGCGATTAAAGACGCTTTAGCGGCCGGAGTTATTACAGAAGGCCATGTTAGGCCTCTTATTTCAATTGGAGACCCAAAATTGATGCTTGCAGCGTTTAAAAAGATTTTGGTTGAAGGAATAAGCGTACGGGGAGCTGAGGATGTCGCAAGACAGGTAAAAGCAGAGGTTCAACAGAGAGAGCCACAGAAAAAACAAGATAAAATATATATTCCAGAGCAAGACGAGATGGCAAAGACGCTCCAAACGAAGTATGGCTGGAATGTAAAGTTTGATCAGAGCCGAATTTTGGGAAAGATTGTCATTAGTATCAAGGGAAGCGAAGAGAGAACCTCAGAGGAATTGAAGAGAATTTATCAAAAACTTCTAGAAGCGTAGTAAAAATTTACTCAACTTTTAAATCCGCGTGTTCAACTAGTCTAAATCTACTTATTGGCCAATAGACAGCAAAAGACTTTCCTATTATTTTCTTTTTAGTAACAAAGCCCCATTCTCTAGAATCAGAACTGTAATCCCTGTTATCACCCATAACAAAGTACTGACCTTCTGGCACAACTACCTGTTGTCCTTCTTGTAGGAATGCCCCGCCATTCGTTCTAAGATGTGGGGGAAGAAATGATTGATCTATTTTCTTTCCGTTTACTGTTACATCCCCATTAGAAAGACCAACTGTGTCGCCTGGTAATCCTATGATTCTTTTTATAAAATCCTTGTTTTTTTCTGTAGGAGAATGAAACACTATAACCTGTCCTCGGTCGAGGTGTCCAAACCTGAGAGAAATTAAATTTGTGAGAACGTATTCTCCATTCTCAAAGTTTGGAAACATCGAAAGTCCGTTCACTTGGTAAGGACGAAAGAGGAGTGCATACACAACAACAAAAATTGCGCCTGCTATGACAAACGTTTGAACCAAATCAAACATAAGGTAATATATTTTTCTTAAAATTTCCATATCAATACATTTTGAAGGTCAGAGCCAGCTTTGTCAATTAACAGTGTCTTTATGTTTTATGTCCCTAAGGCTCAAATAAGGTCAAAATCCGAGCTGTCTAGCAGTCAACTGCGTTAAGTGATAATGAAGCTGCATTTTTCGAAAAGCCTGCTATAATAAGCTAAATTGATGATTTGTTAGTATATAAAACTAATACTTAGTGCATCAAACTATTACTATTAATGTCAAATCAAAAAAACGTTGTATTCCTGTCCCGCCTTTATTATCCGCATGTTGGTGGGGTGGAAAAACACGTAGAAAAGCTATCAGATTCACTTGTTGCAAAAGGCTACAAGGTCACTATTATAACAGAAAAATACAGTAAAAATCTAAAAACTACAGAACTCTATAAGGGAGTTACTATAGTGAGAATTCCTGTTTCCAAATCTGAGTTTCTCAAGAAGTATTTTATCTGGATTGGCTTGTTAAAACACATGCATCAATTGTTCAATGCAGACGTCATACACTGCCATGATGTTTTCTTTTGGGTTCTTCCTTATAGGCTTATCCTTCCATTCAAGAAAATATACACTACATTTCATGGATACGAGGGAAATTCACTTCCAACGATGCGCGCAGTTGTTATGCATAGGGTAGCTGCATCGCTTTCAAACGGGAACCTTACCATCGGATCTTTCTATAAGAAATGGTACGGAACTCGTGCTTCGCAAATTTCGTATGGAGCGGTTGATGTGGTTACCAAAAGATTAATTGAAGGACAGTTATTTCATAAAAAAGTTGCAGATAGAGTAACAACTCAAAAAAAGAAAGTTTTAAGAGTTTTGTATATCGGAAGGTTGGTTGAGGAGGCTGGAATACGAGTCTATCTTGAAGCGCTGACACTAATGAGCAACAAAAATACTCTATTTAAGCTTTTTGTGCTTGGTGACGGCGTTTTGTTAAACTTTTGTATACGTTACGCAAAAAAGAACAATATTAATGTTCATTTCAAAGGTTTTGAACCGAATGCTGATGGGCATATCTCTAAATTCGACATATGTTTTGTTTCAAGATACTTAAGTATTCTTGAGGCGTTAGCGCAAGGGAAGCCTGTATTTGCTGTGTACAATAACGAAATTAAGAAGGATTATCTGCTAAAAACTCCATTTTCCAAATTTATAACAATCTGCAAATCAGCAGATGAATTAACCAACGAGCTCTTAAATTATGGAAAAAACCCAAATAAGTATAATAAAATAACACGTATGGGATACGAATGGGCAAAAACTCAAACATGGGAAGTGATGGCGAAAAAGTATGAAAGACTATGGGGAAGCTAATGACAAAGAAAAGAGTTATTATTTTAGGAAAAGGTGAGCTTGCAATTGATGTGGCAGATTGGTTTCACAAATCTGATGTCTACGAAATTATGCATGTTGTTCCTGTGATACCCGAGCCTGAATGGGCGCCGTCTTTTAAAAAATGGGCAGTAAGGAACAAGGTTGCTTACATACAGGATGGGCGTTACAAAAGTATTCCAGATGTAAAGGAAAATGATTGGGAGGTAGACCTCGTTGTTTCTGTATTTTACGACAAGATTATAAAGCAGTGGTTTATCGATAAGTGTAAAAAGATTGTTAATATTCATAACGCGCCTTTGCCAAAATATAGAGGTGTCTCACCAATTAATTGGGCACTGAAAAATAAGGAGCTCGAGCACGGCGTAACAATACATGAAATTACTGCAGGTATCGACGATGGACCGATTGTGGCGCAAGTAAAATTCTCGATTTATCCAGAAATTGATGAAGTAATCGATGTATACAAGAAATGTCTTATTTATGGATATGTTCTTTTTACTGAAACGATGCCACTTATTGATACTATAAAGCCAAGAAAGCAGGTCGAAAGGGATGCTACGTATTACGATTCATCAATGAATGCAATGCTAAATGAACGACGACATTTTACAAAGAAGCTCTCAATTTCAAAAGATCCAAAAAAGAAGCAATAACCAACCTGATATTTCCTCCGGTGCCGGTTTTTCTTGTCTTGTTATTGAAGGACACAGGAATAGATGAAATTTTTCCCCCTCTTTTATAAGCTCTAATTATTATTTCGGCTTCCATGAAGACGCTTTTAGAGGTAGGATAATTTTTGGTAATGAGATTTCGCTTAAAAATCTTGATACTCCCCGCATCAATTGTTTTGATGTTAAAGAAAAGCTTCGGCAAGGTGTTATATGCTCCAGAGATGAGTTTTCGGTACGGTGTGTAGTTCTTATTTTCTCTTTTTCCAATGACTACATCGCACGTATGCTTGTAGCAGTGCATTATCAACCTTTCAATATCTTTTACAGACCAATCGCCATCAACGCTGAAAAAGATTACATAGTCTTTAGTAGCCTTTTTGTAGAGATTGCGTACATTTCCAGCAATACCCAGATTTTTGGAATTCAAAAATATTCGAAATTTACTACGATTCAAAAACTGAGTTTTGAGAATTTCTCTTGTTTTATCCTTCCCGTAATCCTCGCCAACGAGAATCTCATAGTCTGTTACCAGTTTTATTAGCAACTCTTCACATTTTAGGAGTTCTTTTACCACAGTACGCTCGTTATTATACGTTGGAATTGCCAAGGAGATTGAGATGGGGATTTTACGCATATCCGGTTACCTTTACTGCTGTTTTGGTTATTAATGCCTTTTCGATAAGTTCAAGAAGTCTAACAGTTCGAAGTCCTGAAACAGCATCTGTTATTGGTTTTTTTCCTTTTAGAATACAATCTGCAAAATGCTCTAGCTCATTTTTCAGTGCTTCTTTTTGCTCTAAATGGGGAATAGTGACAGAACCTCCTCTGTATGCGGGTGCGAATGGTGTAACTTTCGACTTTGGAATAGATACATTCTTATCATACAGTCGTACTTTCTCGCTAGGCTCAATATCGTTAAACACAATCATTTTTTTTCTCCCCCCTACCAATATTGTTCGAATCTTGACTGGCGAAAGCCAGCTTACATGAATATGCGCGCTCATATTTTTTCCGTACTCAATAAAGATATGTGCCATCTCTTCAACTCCCTTGTTGACATGGGAGGAGGCGAAGGCCTGTATTGAGAGTGGTTTTTGTCTAAATATGTGCGCGAGTATGGATAAATCATGCGGTGCTAAGTCCCAGATGACATTCGTATCCTGTTGTAGTAAGCCCAGATTAATTCTTGTACTATCAAAATAGTAAATCTCTCCCAGCTCCTTTTTATCTATAAGTTCCTTTATTTTTTTAACGGCTTCGGTGTATACAAAAGTGTGTCCGGCCATAACAATAACGTTATTTTTTTTGCTAAGTAAAATAAGCTCCCTTGCCTGAGTGCTTGTTTGGGTCATGGGTTTTTCAATCAGCACATGCTTTTTGGCTTTTATAACCAGCTTTGCAATATCAAAGTGTGTCGATACAGGGGTTGCGATAATAACTGCATGAATACTTTTGTTTTGCAATATTTCTTGTATGTCTTGAGTGGTATGTATAAAAGGGTGTGTTTTTTTTACTTTTTGGAGATTTGAGTTCTTTAAGTCGCAAACCACAGAAACGTTGATATTTGAACATGTCAAAAGGTTTCTGAGAATATTTGGTCCCCAATATCCAACACCAATAAGAGCGATATTTACTACATTCATAATGAATTCAAAAATATCGTTCAATAATACAATACATTCACTTTTTAGTAAACCTGAAGAGACGGTTTTTTACTGCTAACCCTAAGCTTGCCAGCACGATAAGAAGAGAGATTGAGAGCATAATTACAAATATTTTTTTCGCGAAGCTGTGCAGAGGAATATCGGTGTATTGAACACGGATTGAGTGAAGACCTTTTTCTACTGAAAATAGCATAACGGCTGGATATCTGCTGTCGTTATAGGTAATAACGCTTGGCTTGCCGTCCACGTATACCTGCCAATTTGGGAAGTAAGAAGTATTTTCCTTTAAAAGAACTGGAGTTGTTGCATTCAGAATATGTTCGTGCCTTACAGAATTTCTGAATGTATTTTTAACGATGCCCTTGCCTGAAATTATTTCCAGTGGCTGCTTAGGTTTTTCGCTCATCCACAGTTGTGTCTCGCTTGGCCACCATTTTGAGCTGGCCTGAACAAGGCCTTCACCCGCAATTGTTGCCTGAGGAAGGAGAAGTCTCAGTGTTGCATCGTTCATAGTTGAAATCATGGTGCGTTGTCCCCAGTTGAGAATCGAAGACGTAACGGTAACAAAAACGATTATTGTTACGAGAATGTTATTTTTTGTATTTTTCAATATAAGACCAGCAAGAAGCGAAGTAACAAACGTAATCGGTAATAGTATTCTGTACGAGAATTGCACAGTATTGAGAATTGGGAATGTTTTCCAAACAAACGAAGAGAGAGGTAGTGTGAGAAAAAGGAGTAATAAAAACAAAATCACATATAGGATTAGTTCATTTCTATAAATTTTTTGCAGTTTGTTTCTAACAACGAAAACGAGTGCCAATCCGATCATTAATAAATGTGTGTACCCCATTGCGTAAGATAACTCTCCTTGAGGACCTTGAAATAGAAATCCGTAACGCCAAGGGGAGTATAGGAGTTGTTTATAAAAAGGAAAGTCAACTGTTAATCGGTGCAATATATACGCGTGAGTGTAGGCGGTATGAGTTAATTGTGGCAGCCAAACATAAGATGTCATAAGAAGCGCAAGTATTCCAGAAAGTAATAATTGTAAGACAATTTTAAGCTTCCCCTTTTCTTTAAACGTATAAAAAATTGCGAATGGGAGTGCTACAATCAGAGAAAATATAAGAATTGCTTGGTGAGAGAGAAAAAGCAGTGTAAAGGTTAGGACGACGTATAAAATATTGATGGGCTTTTTATTTCTTATAAGTGCTAGTAGACTGATAAAAAACAATGGTAAAAATGTGAATGCAGTTATTTCTCCTAACGCAACCCTAAAATGCTGGTCAACAAAGTGATACGGTGCGAAAAGATAAAATATGCTTGCTGCAAAAGCCCCTTTTTCGTTGTTCCAAAGCTTTTTTGTAAACAAAAACATAAAAACGCCAGAAAAGATGTATGTTGTTGCTAGAAATAACTTCATGCTTGCTACAAAACTAAATCCTATAAAGTGAAATAAAGAAATTATGTAATAAGGAAGAGGGTTGAGAAAAACAAAAAGCGGATAGCCAAAATTATTATTTAAATGCGTTGCCCAAGAAGGGAGAGGGGTTCCATCCTGAAGAGCCGTATAAAAGTCCATGGCTCTGAATATATGCAGATTAAAGTCCCCGCTCTGATATACACCATCACGAAAAACGCTTACCATGGGTAGCACAGAAATGCATATAAGCAAAACGAAAAGACTAATATTTTTTTTTGGAAACAACCATTTAAAAAGAAATATAAAAAATAATAAGGTGCAAGACGCAAGAAGGCTTACCTCTACCATATGTACAGGAGATGTCATGGCCTTATGATATACTCTAAAAACGAAAAGGGCAATCCATTATGAAGGTAGGATTTATTGCAACTGTTTTTAATGAAGAAAAAACCATTGATGGTTTTCTCCAATCACTTCTTGCCCAAACAAAAACGCCAGATGAAAT
>CAZKYX010000033.1:0-10686 GCA_964557125.1 uncultured Gammaproteobacteria bacterium | reverse complement strand
GTGAGGCATAAAGCTAAAGCCCTGAGTGCAATCGAAGGGCTCAGACCGAATCGGCCCTGCAGAACTTTCAGCCTCAAAAATTGATATAGTTTGCGCTCTTGAAATTGGTTCACAAAGCATCAATAATAGTTATCCTATGTCTCTGACAACTGACGATTTAAAAGCTATAAGAAAGGTAATCCGTGAGGAAGTGACAACAGAAGTTAAGGACTCCAGTAACACTTTGGAGACCCAGATAAGATTGTCAAAAATGGAAGTAAAAAGCAGTATCCGCGAGCTTGATGACCGAATGAAAAATGTCGAAATTAGAATGGATAATGTTGCTGAAAGTGTTGCGGCATCAGGCAATGATATAAAAGTATTGAAAAAGGATGTAAATTTTATTAAAAAAACAACAAATATCATCGCTAAGAACTATGATGAAGGAGACGTTGCCTTGCACAGAAGACTCACGAAAGTAGAAAAACACCTCAATTTACCTCAAAACTAGCTTAAAAAATATCACTTTTTTCAAACATCGGTTAGAACTTGTATAATCTAGGTATGAACCTTTCAGAAGGAGACATAGTACTTAAATCTTTGGTGCTTGAAGATGCAGGCTCGCTTTTTGCATTAACCGACAAAAATCGGTCATACATAAGGCAATGGCTTCCATGGGTTGATAAGACAATAACGGTAGAGGATAGTAAGAAATTTATACAGGATGCTTTAAATAATAAAAATGCTATACATTTTGGAATTTGGTACGAGGGAAATTTTGTCGGTGTGATTGGATATCATTATATTGATAAAGCCAACAAAAAAGGACAGATTGGATATTGGCTTGATGAGACTACTCAGAAAAAAGGAATTATGACAAAAGCATGCAGGCTCGTTATTGCGTATGGGTTTGAAGAATTAAATCTCAATCGGGTTGAAATAAGTTGTGCCACTGGGAATGAAAAAAGCTGCGCAATTCCAGAACGATTGGGTTTTCAGCAAGAAGGTACATTTCGCGAAGTGGAGTGGCTCAACGACCATTTCGTAGACCATAAATTTTACGCACTACTGAGAAAAGAGTGGACTGCGTAATAGAAAACAGATAATTAATTTATTTTCATTACTCTAAAGTTCTTAACATTTCCTACAGTTTTTATTTACTTTTCTGTCTTCAAGTTCAGGAGTGATATCAGTCCCATATTGCTAACTATATTAAGTATCAAATATTTACGCAATAAACGACTTTAACTCTCTGATATACTGATTTTGTGAAAAAAGTCTTCTTAATTATTATCTTGATATTTCTTTTCGGATTTCCTTCAGCTGTATCTGCGCAAAATACACCACCTGCACCACCAAAAGAAGAAACAATTGAAGCAGTCATAACTAAAATCACAGAAGAAAAAATAATTGAGCCAGACGGTAAAGAGCAATTACATCAGACATTGCAACTCACCGTTACGAGCGGTTCTATAAAAGGAAGGAAGATAACAATAGAGAATGGTAATCTTGACCAAATAAATGTTCAGAGATATCAAGTAGATGACAAAGTTTTGGCAATCTATACAAAGAATTTTGAGGGAAAAGATATTTATTTCATTCAGGATTACATCAGACGTGACTGGCTTTATTTACTGTTTTTTATATTTGTAGGAGTAGTTATTGCCATCGGAGCGAAGAGGGGGGTTGGGGCACTTGCAGGCATGGCATTCTCTTTCTTTATGATTTTTGCTTTCATATTGCCTCAAATATCTGCCGGACATGACCCAATATTTATAGCAATACTTGCTTCTTTATTTATTATTCCTGTTACGTTCTATCTCTCGCATGGACTTAGTAGAAAGACAACAACAGCCGTTGCCGGTACATTTATCGCGCTAATTATTACAGGGATACTCGCAACTATTTTTGTAAATGTTACTAGACTTACAGGGTTTTCTTCTGAAGAAGCCGGATTTCTACAAGCCGAGAAAGGTGGCTTGGTTAATATAAAAGGACTGCTTCTTGCGGGTATTATAGTTAGCGTGCTTGGAATTTTGGACGATATAACTGTATCTCAAGCATCAGTGGTTCATCAGCTTAAAAAACTATCCCCCAACTTGACACTTATGCAGCTTTACTCAAAAGCTATGGAGGTAGGACGTGACCATATAGCTTCAGTTGTAAATACCTTAGTTCTTGTGTATGCAGGTGCTGCTATGCCGTTATTTTTGTTATTTATAGACAGTTCCCGTCCTTTTGGACAGGTCATAAATCATGAATTGATAGCCGAGGAAATAATACGAACTCTCGTTGCAAGCATTGGGCTTATCCTTGCAGTTCCGATCACTACTTTTTTGACAGCATATTTTATCAAGAAAGACTGATGTAAAGCAGTCCCATAGAGTATTTTTCTATCTTTGCTATACTTTATGAATGGCCCATTGGCATAAATGGAAGTATAAAAATCTCACGTTTCTTTTCATTTCATTCATTTTAGCTTTTGTTATTTCACAATTTGAACCTTTTCATGATTTTTTACATGGGCTTGGTGGCCTTGGGTATATTGGGGCTTTTTTGGCTGGAATTTTATATGTATCTACTTTTACCGTTGCAACAGGAGCAATTATTTTGCTTGTTTTGGCAGAGCGATTATCACCAATTGAAATTGGGATAATAGCAGGAGCAGGAGCTGTATTTGGAGATTTTGTTATATTCCGCTTTGTGAAAGACAATCTTTCAAAAGAAGTTCAGGCTATTTATGACCATATTGATGGAGAGCATCATGTGAGGCGAGTGCTGCATTCAAAATACTTTAGCTGGGGTACGCCAGTACTTGGGGCCATTATTATAGCCTCACCGCTTCCGGATGTAATAGGTGTGAGTCTCATGGGAATTTCAAAGATGGGGACGTACAAATTTTTGCTAGTTTCATTTGTTCTGAATGCGATTGGCATTTTTCTAGTGGTTTCTGCCTCAACAGTTATCAAGCCGTAGGGTTTTTCGGTCTAAATACAGAAATGGGGCGCCTTTAAGGGGCGCCCCAAAACCTGAATGATGTTCGGAGGAATTATTGTCCGGATCGCGTCGGAACCTTTAGGGGCTCCAGCGTACCGTCTTGGTACGCTTCAAGCGTACTTTCAGTGTTAACGATTAGCTTCATCTGCTCAAGTGCCGCTTCTCCGCGAATAACTTTGGTCCCGATTCGGGCTTCAAGGTCGTTAGACGGGAAGTCAACAAAAGTTGCAAGCAGAAGCTTTTTCATCGGGTTGCCGGTATCCATGAAGTTTTCATAGACACGGATTTGGTCCAGTAGCTTTGACTGGAATAGTCGGTATCCTTCGCGCTGGTCCCTAACGTAGACTTGAATTTCGCCCCAGTTCTTGAGGAGAACGTCGACGTTGGGGTAAGCCTCGCGGATTACCAAGATATTACCGATAAGAGACCCTGAGCCACTGTCTTGCTGGCCAAGTTTTCCATCGTACCTACCCTTAACTGCATCCAAAAGGATGGAGTTGAGGACGTCTGACTGAGCGTTAGCCAGTCCTACCTGCTCGTAAAATCCAGAAATGTAGCCGCTCAGATAGTTCTGGTTGTCCAGATACTGAGCGTTGAGCTGGTTCTCCTGCCGGTTGCCTTGGTTGTCAAGGCTGTTCCAGTAGAGTGCTGCGCTCAATGCAAACAGAAACACCACTCCGAATACGGAAAGGCATCCAAGTCCTGCAATGAGGACAAGCGGATTCATGGTTTTGAGCTTGTTCACGTGATACCTCCTAGTATCCCTTTCGATTGCCGAAATAGTCGCGAGGAGTCCGAAGACTCTCGTTCGTCTTTCGTTCGAATACTATCATCACAACCCAGATGGGAAGTGAAAGGAAAAAGATGACAATGCCTATTGCCCATTTCTGGCCGCCAGACGGTTGTATCTCACTTTCAAGGTACAGAAAGCCATTTCCGTTGTCATCAGGGTCACCTCCAGCCATAGACACCCGCGTGAAGCGAGTGTGTGGCTTGTCAATTCCCCAAAGGACGTTTTCTAGAAATCCGTTTCCGTGAGTCGCAACAACTTTCTTTTTATTGTTCTCCGTGTAGAATTCCGCTTTGACAGTTCCAATCAGACTTTCGGGGGTAAGCTTTGTTCCGGCAATTCCATCACGAATAGCGCCAGTTAGTGACGTATTCCCGACGGGCATACCAGTAGTTGCTATTCCCCAGCTGGCAGTTAAGCCATCTTCAGTTCCGACAACGACAAGAATCGTGTTCTTGCTCAAGGCGTTCTTGCCAAACTCTTTTGAGTCTTGCCAGTATGCTTTGAGTGCAGTGATGTACCGCATTGGGTTGTCAGAAATTGTCGAATTTTGGGTGACAATCAGATGCAGGTCTCCCTGCAATTCGTCTCCCAAACCAGCGTTGAGTCGTGACAGACTTTCCTGCCAAGAAGTAGCATTTTGAGGGAAAATCCCGACAAAATACATTCTATCGGCACTGTACAGTCCATCGACTTCTGACTTAAATTTTGGAAGCAGGCCACCATCCTTGTACTCGGTGATAAAGTCGCTGTATTCCTTAAGAATTGTCATGTCCGAGGCGAGAATGAAGTTATCATAATCCATCCTCTTTGTGACAGGTCCAGGGTTGTATGCAGCGATTCTTGCTTGACAATCCAGCCAAACTTGGGGAATGACATAATCATCCTTCCCAAATCCAGATGGTAATTTGTCTTTTTTCATTTCCTCCCTATAATTGGGCGGTGCGTATCTCCCTATGTAGTAGGGTCCAAGAGTCGTGAGAATTGAAAGGTCGCGTTCATAGTTGAAGTATGGACATGATGAATCACATTCCTCAACCCAAATTGTCATGGTGCAATTGCCGTCTTTGTCACGCGCAACGCATTTTTGAACCCAGTGGCAATCACAGTCGTATGTATATTTACACGAGCCGTTTTTGACGCAGGTGATGTGGTTGTCTACCGCATCAGTTTCCCAGCCGTTCCAGTTTTCATGGTAGACTCGGGCATTTGCTTGCGCAGCATTCCATCCAACACATCCGGTGAGGGGTGCGATAAGAACGATAATGATTGCGCTTCCGACGAGAAATTCGAGCGGTGTAATTTTCTCAACAATCGGCAATCGCCAGAAGACGATTGCGATGATGAGTCCTGCCACGAGCGAGATAAACGTTGAGATGAGTATTAGCTCAAACACGAAGACCTCCTTTTTTTGAGAGTCAAACCGCTAAATATTATTATTTCCTCCGAATTGTTCAGGTGCGATATGTCTTTTTGCCCGCTTTCACACATTCAAAACGCGTGAGGAGGGCGAAAGACACTATGTATCCGATAGTATACCACATTTGAGGGGGATTTTCAAATATATTTTAGCCTAATAATTTGATATTTGCTTGTCTTCATGCTATAATCACATGTTTTTGAACGTGGCCAACAAATCGCTTGTTGGGCTTTTCGTTCACATGCACATTAACAATTTTGCGGAGGTCAACACATGGAGGTGTTATGGAAATCCAGATGTTATTCTTGGGACTCGGTCCACTGATTGCAGTGGCAGGTTGGTTGATGGCGGAAGCCGATTATCGCCCGCTTGCTAAGGCTGCAGTCGCCAGTCACGTTCCAGCCGAAAGGTGGAAGGAGCCTGAGGATAGGCGGTATCACACTCGGCTGGTGACAACCATAATTGGGTTGGCGACGCTCGTGGCGTGTATCGACTTCCTTTGGTAAGAATCTGTTTGATAACATGCGACCTAAGTTCAAAAGGAGTACACGTATGACTAGTGAAGTCAAAACAAAGAAGGAAACTTTTTCTCCCTGTCACAATGTAAAACTCATTGCAAGTCTCGGGGATGGGGTTCTCATCGGTTCCTGCGGGGAATGTTACAAGAACATTTCAAGAGTAAATCCCGCTACAGGGGTTACCGAGTGGCTCGATGGGAAAAGCCCATGGACCGAAGAACCACTTCGACCAGTGACCGAAGAGGAGTAATAGCATGAGTATGGTACCGTTTCCTTATGAAGGAAAAGACGGACAGAAAATCACCTTTTATAGGCGCGACGATATGAGCGGTGACGTACGTATTGTCAAACCAAACAATGACTTAAGAACCCATAAAGAACTGACGATTCCATCCGAGGCAATACTTGAGCTGGTTGCTGACTTTGTCATGCGTTCCAAGATAAGTGCTCTGGAAGGAGCTGACACCAAAGAGCTGCTTGGGATTGAAGGTCCCACGTAAGCTCATCCGCAAAATTTAGACTTGGCCCCGTTACTCCTATTATGGAGGGTGGGGCTATTTTTTTAGCTAAAAATCTTCTTTTTTGTACTTATCAAATTTAGGATTGTATTTTAGTGCCATGACGGCACGGTCCAAATCTGCTCGAAACAAAAATCTGTTGGTCTGTTTGAGTCCTACATTCGTACCTTTTTTGTTAACGTATGAAATTTCACGCATAGGAATACAAACATACTTTATTTCTTCGGCATAAGTTTGTCCTAAATGATTTACATATTTATAACCGGCAGCCTCAACTACTTCTTTTAAGGATATAAATAAATTATCTTCAGATGTATTAAGGTAAAGAGTTCTTAAAGTTTGTTTGTCGATAAGGTCTTGTTTTTTAGTATCGGTAAGTTTATGTGGATTAACCTTTTCAAGTAAGGGTGCGGATTCATATGCACCGTAGACATGCGGAAGTTTTGTATTCCATCCTCTGAGAGTTCTTCTTATGCGCACTAGATTGTCTTTATCTATTGAAAAATTTTCAACAATTTCAGTTATCGATTTGCCTGATTGGAGCGCTTTCTCGACTTTTATTGCAATGCCATTATGTGATTGAGAGTTTTTTCTTTTGGTGGCCGTACTTATTGGTTTTCCGAGTGTAAGTTCATCAATTGGATAGCACGTTTGCAAAAAAATAGGTGAGAAATTCCAAATTTTCGTGACTCCAAAATTTCTTCTCCGATGTATTTCGTTAGCAGAGACTTGTTCTTCTTCTGCAATGCAGGCAAGTGTAGCTTCAGTTGTGTAGTAGCGCGTAATGACGTCCAAAGATCTATTAAATTTATTAAGACTTTGAGGTGTTGGCGCAAGAGTTTCCTTTATCTTTTCAGGCACTTTTGCTTTTTCTGCATCATACAGAAATCGAAGTGTCTCAACGTATGGACGTTTTTGCACAGCTAAGTGTTCTGGAAGAGAAACGCCTGTTTCTAAATTTCTCATGGTCAAGCATTATACATAATTTTTGTCTAAAAAAACCTGACACATTTCTGACGCCAAAAAAAACTTTCGCATTTGGAAGGGTATTTTATATATTCAATATTGTAAATTGTCCAATATAGTTATAGCATTTACCCTCGCATTATATTTAACAGTTCCGATAGTTGATTGTTAATAGCTGAAAGCTAAAACATTTAACATCCTACTAAAACCTAAAACCTAAAACCTACAACCTACAACCTAATCCATCCCATAGTTTGATTTTTTCCCTTATTTTTGGTACAATCCGCATAGAAATACGATAAATCTAAGCTCAATTTGCTGCTTAGCCTTGTCTATTTGTTCTTTGAAAATTTGCGGAAATTAAATAAAAAAACCGAAAGGGAGATTTCGTGGAACTTTTATATTTCATCGATAGGACTATAACACACGCACTTCAGACTCTTGCGCATCGTCTCGAGAGGAGACGAATGCCTTTGTATGTCCAGCGTTGGTTTATCTCAATCTTTTTATACATGCTTGGCGTAACTTATGTTTCGTCAATCGGTAAAGATAATCCGGCAAGCCTAACTGATTTTTTGCTCTACCTAACTGCAATAGTATCTTATCTTTTTGTTTCATTTGGTTTTGCAGCGATACTGATGCAGTTGCATACTTTTTTTGACAAAGAAGGAGCAACCGCTAAAGACCAAATCTATGAAAATGGGTATAAGTGTTGGGGCGATGTGGTAACCACCGTACTTTATATCGGAATGGGAGCCTCTATTGCTCCAAAAATCCTTTCAGCAAATCTCATAGAAGCAGGGATGTTTCAATTGGGAATGATTGGATACCTTGATTTTGTCGTTAGACGAAAAGGAACTGGCAATAAGCGTAAGAAGGGAGTCACTGCAGCTTTACAAGCATTGCTTGAGAGGTGCAAAGACTTTATTCCTCGTCCAATTCCAGAAGGAGCCAGTTCAGTTGTCCTTGAAAACATTTCATACAAAGGAGAAATAGGTGAATAGTGATGTAAGTAGTCCTTCCCTCAGTCAGGGAAAACGCCTCGTAATTCTCTCTGGTGTCAGCCTTGTGCTACTTGCCGGAATCGGCTTGTATGCACTCGGACAATCATTGAGTGTTGACCCATCTTCCCCATCAGGGGGAGTGAGCCTTCCAGATGTAGAGCAATCATCTGGCCTTAACGGTACAGATCTTCAGAGTTTTATAGTTAGTCACGGACCGTGGCTTACCACCTCTGAAGCAAATCTTCTAAAGCAAGAAGTGGGTATCAGAAATCTGGCACTCATTCAAAGCAATGGAGTCATATACTCCTCAAAATCAGTGAAATTCGACGGAAAATCACCGTGGAAAAGCGTCAGCACTCCACCTCAAATAAGTGGTGTGAGTGTGAATGGCACTTCTCTGACGGTTGAAACCAATGGAAGGGGATGTTGTCGAGGTTGTCTTTGATGATCTTAACCAAGTTCCCATCGACATTACATCGGTCAATGACCTGAACATTCCAATCATTCCATAAGGAGTTTATCTTTTGGCCCTTGGAGACTGTCAAGACTGCTGGGAGAACCCATGCAGGTGCGGTGCCAAGTACAAAACCTTTTCAGACGAAAAGCTCAAGGAGGTCGCAACCGTGGTCTTTTTGGAGTGTCTGAGACGGGAGGAAGAAAATCCCAACAGGGATTGTCTTCCTGACGAAATGAGAGAAGTCCTTTCAGGACTTGAAGAACTTGCGCTCAGCAAGATCAAATAATTTCCGCAGATCTTAATTCAGACCCTCCGAAGCTTATTACAGCGACGGAGGGTTTTTTCATGGGAAAAATTTTAAGTTTTAAACCTTAGGTGCAAAGCTGAAAGCGTGCAACCGCAAGGCTGTGTTTCTGAAAGAAACATAGGCTTATAGTTTGACTAGTATGAGCCTGAGGAGTATAATATAAGCAGTTTTTGAACAGTTTGGAGAAATTGCTTTTCCAATGCTGTTCGGTACATTTACAACTTGCGGAAAGAAAGGAAAATAACGTGGCAAATCCAATAAAGGTTATCACGAGCGATGAGCTCAATGTCAACGAAAACGCATGGCATTACCGGTTTTACCAGTGGTGGCAAAGTAATGGTGGGCACAACAAGCCAGCGTACCGAGAAAACCTCTGTCATTACATGAGAGTAGTGCTTCTTTGGGTACCACTGTTCTGGTCTGTTAAGACTCGCTACCGATTTGGCATGCGTCCAGTCTACCCAGTTATGATTGGTCTCTGGTCAGGTATTTATTACTTGCTTCCAGATTCGCTTCATGCATTTTGGGTCATTCTTTCGTTGGTAAGTACTTTTTACATCGGGATATTTTTCTTATTTCGAAAGAAAGAAGCGATTGACCGATTCATCGATAAAATCAGTCCGCCACTTATTCTCATTTGGGAATCCGGGCTTGATAAAGCATTCGCTTGGTTTTTCAAGAAGAAGTATTGGCACATTCGACCATTCATGGTTGCAACCATTTTGCTTCTTGCCGTGTGGGGTATGTACTATCCCTTCACCGTTCTGAAACTCTTCGGGATACTTGGAGCCACTACTGGTGCTGGTGCTGCCCTTGTTGGTATTTTGCTTCTCGCCTTTGAAATAAGTGATAAAAGGAAGGAGCGCCGAAAGAAAGCCCAACCTAACTACTACAACTTTTCTTATCAGAAGAGTACGAGCAGTGTAAAACTTGCCGGACAATTTGTCATGGCCAAGAAGCGCAAAATTTGTCCCTTCATCAACTTGCCGCAGGGCAACTAGCTTTCATTTCCGTCCTCCATAATTTTCCGTTCGCCTTTTCAGTTCAATTCTGAACACGGCTCACGGGGCATTTGTTGGTGGACTACGATTTACGATTTCCGCAGGTCTTAATTCAGACCCTCCGAAGCTTATTACAGCGACGGAGGGTTTTTTCATGGGAAAAAGATTCATTTCTATTGCTTCTCAACCTTGCTCGAAGAATATGTATTGTTTCAGTGCAATCGAGAGCTTATACTTATTACCAACCTCTTTGATAGAAAGCCCATTCAGATAGAGAAGTTGCCAAAACATTCTCATAATTTTCTAATAAAATAAAAACATTTTGTCCAGTATACTGGACAAACCAATATTATGTTGTAGTCTTAAATCAAAAAGTAGCGTGATTTTTTTCATGGCTTGACAGGCAGTTTCCAAATGCTAGAAATAATGTACCTGACGGAAAGAGACGTCATCGAAATTTGTTTGAAGGTAAAATTCACACAGAACAAGATATTAATGGGCAAGAATTTGACGACGAAATCTACCTTGAGTTGGGTATATCAAAAGCAGAATTTGAACCAAGAAGGTGTGAATTTGTGAGAGATCTTTCTGAGCTCTTTGAATTACCTGCGCATTATATTTCGAGAAGATTGGTGATAACCCACGTTCTAAGGAGACAGAAACACAACTAAAAGAATAGATTTTTTAGGAAGTCTTTGAGTTTTTCAAAAAAGTTTTTTTGCTCATCCT
>CAZKYX010000032.1:0-10705 GCA_964557125.1 uncultured Gammaproteobacteria bacterium | reverse complement strand
CCTTGCAGTAGCTGCTTTTGTGGTTCCTCAAACGGGAGAATATGAAGTTTCTTCTTTGGCAATACGCAGAGTCGTAGGTTGGGGAGGTGGAGCAACACTAAAAGTCTTTAACCAAAACAAAACCGAAGTCACAAGTCTTCAAGGAACAACACAAGCATGGACAACAGACGGAACGACACACAATTTAGGAACACTTCAAGCAGGGGACAAGATATACTTTGCAGTTGATAGGGATACAGACTTCATTGGGGATGCGATGGAAATAAACTTTGACATAACCCGAAAAGATACCAATCCGGCAATAGCAATCACTATCAATTCAAATGAAGTTGGTGCAACTGTTCTTGTAGATGGTGAGGTGCACTCAACACCCTACACTGTCCAATCTGCACCGGGAACCCAGCACACTATCTACGCCCCCTCTCCCCAAACAAGCACAAGCGGGAAAACCTTAACATTTTCTTCATGGTCTGATACCGGAAGTGCCTCTCATACCATAAGTTCACTAACTGATACGACATTAACTGCAGACTTTACGCAAACGACTACTTCTCCTTTCTTTCAGAATGGATTTGAAGAAGGAAACACATCCGCTTTTACCGGTATATTTGTTGAAAATGGAAATACTCTTGAGGTGAATGCAGTACATCCAAGAAGCAAAACGTACGCTATGGAAGTCACGTCGGATGGAACTGCACCTACGGTAGTTGTAGACAAACAATTTGCACCCCAAAATACTGTCTACGTCAGATCTTTCTTTAGTCTCGCGCCGCAAACAAACATCCCTCAAGGAACACGCATCAACATGCTTGTTCTAAAAGATAAGGACCTTTTCAGACAAATGTATGTATCCCTTGACGAGGATTACAGACTCAATGTGAGACTTTTTGGAGCCTCAGCTCCGGGTTACTGCGACCCGGTTTTATGTGGCGCTGGTGTTTCGCTTGGAAGTTTTGGAACTGCAATACCTCGTGACAATTCATACCATGAACTACAAGTCCGCTACACAGTTGACACCGCACAAGGTCAGATAGAATTGTGGCTGGATGGTGTAAGAATTGCACAGTTTTATAATTTGAATACCGGTGTTGCCGGAGATGATGACATCGGATTTGTTTCGTGGGGACTTTTTTACTCATCTGCCGGAGTAAACGCAGATATGTTCTTTGATGACATTTCTCTTTCAACATCTTACACTGCTGATGCTTTGGAAGGATTTGAAACGGATGTATTGGCCTCAAATCTAGACCTTGCAACGTATGCAACGTTTGCTCCTGATGGGCGGATTTTCATCGCAGAACAAAAAGGTACTATACGAATTGTTGAAAATGGAATTCTTCTTCCTGATCCGCTTATCGCAATTCCCAATGTCAATCAGTATCAAGACAGAGGACTCATTTCAATTGCCCTTGACCCTAACTTTGCAACGAACGGATATATATATGCAACATATACCTATGAAACAAACCCTGCTAATATTGCAGGGGCAAAAACTGCTCGCTTGTCAAGATTTACTGTGGAGGGTAATACAGCGGATCCGGCCAGTGAACTTGTTCTCCTTGGAACGACTGTAGGAAATCCTGCCACTCCGTCTTGCGAAGATTTTCCAATGGGAACTGATTGTATTGCTTCTGATGCAATTACACATACCGTTGGTCAAGTTAAATTCGCATCGGATGGGACAATGTTTGTAAGTATCGGTGATGGAGCGGATGATGACACCCCACTTTCTCTTCGTGCACAAAATCTTGACAGCTTAAATGGAAAAATTCTAAGAATTAATCCTGACGGTACAGCACCAACAGACAATCCTTTCTTTAATGGAAATGTTAACTCAAACCGCTCGAAAGTATGGGCACGAGGCTTTCGAAATCCATTCAGATGGGATTTTCGAAATTCAACGGGGAGAATTTATGCTGGCGATGTTGGAAGAACTGACTATGAAGAAATCAATGTGGTTGACCGTGGTGGAAATTATGGATGGCCTTGTTATGAAGCCGAAACAGTACTACCAGGGTTTCAAGCATATTCAACGTGCGTTGACCTTGTAGCATCAGGCAGCTCAATACCACCGCTCTATTTTTACCCTCATGCAGGCTTTACGTCAGCAGCCGTAGGAGGTACTTTTTATACTGGAGGGGAATATCCGGAGCAGTATCAAAATACATACTTTTTTGGGGATTATGGGCAGAACAAAATATGGTCATTCAAAACAGATGAGAATGATGCTTTGATTCCAAATACAATAGCTGAATTTCCTACAAACCCTGATGGGCCTGTGCAAATTTTTAGCGGTCCTGACAGTAATCTCTATTATTTGTCTATTTACACCGGTCAGCTGAGAAGGCTTTCCTATTTTACAAACGGTCTTCCGCCAGTCGTTCAAATTCAAGCAACACCAACCACAGGAAATACACCTCTTCCGGTTGCATTTTCAAGCACAGGAACCCTTGACCCCGAAGGACAAGCTCTTACCTATAGCTGGAGTTTTGGAGATGGTGCTTTCTCAACCGAAGCAAACCCATCACATACCTACACAACTGTCGGTAATTACACCGCAACTCTGAGTGTCACTGATGCTCAAGGTTTTGTAAGAAGTAAGACTGTACAGATATCGGCAGGTAATTCGGCTCCAACAGTTACCATACTCACACCAAATGAAGGTACTTTATATGATGCAGGAGAAACAATCTCATTTACGGCTGAAGCAACTGACACACAAGACGGTACACTAGCTTCCTCTGCACTGTCTTGGCAAGTGTTATTACATCATTGTGACCCTGCAACAAATACGTGTCATGTGCATCCATTTAGCCAAGGGCAAGGTGATTCAGGAACTGTCGTTTCACCCTCACAGCATGGTACCGATGTATATCTTGAAATCAAATTTACAGCCACAGATAGTCAAGGACTTCAAAGCGATACATCTCGCGAAGTACATCCGCGACTCGTTGATGTAACTCTTAGCTCAACACCACCAGGACTAAAGATTGTTCTGGCCGGCGAAGAATACACAACACCTTTTACAGCCAAAGTGGTAAGAAACGATACTGTTTCACTTTTTGCAGCATCTCCCCAAACACTTTCAGGAAATGAATATATTTTTAATAGCTGGTCGGATGGTGGTGCCCAAAACCATGTGGTCAATCCTACTTCTAACACGAGCTATCAAGCGACTTTTACTGGTGCATCGGTCATAACAAAAACGTGGGATTCCTTTGATTCTGTTTTTTCAACCAACAACTCACAAGCAATTATAGACGATAATGCAGCTTCAACCCCTGCCACCATAGAATTCTTTGAATCATCTAACAACGATGGGGTTGATACGGGAAGTTTGTTTGATACATATAGTGCAACTGCTCATCCTGATGCATTTAACAATGTTGGGATACACCAAAGGATGTCAACGAGTCCAAATGGAAATTATCCATACGTTGGGAAAAGTACTGTAGCAAGAGGAAGTGATGGAGGAGAATCAAATACTCCTTCACCAACAGGAGTATTTGATTTACAAATGCATGCACCTGATAACGATCACCTTGCAGTAGCTGCTTTTGTGGTTCCTCAAACGGGAGAATATGAAGTTTCTTCTCTTGCAATACGCAACGTAATTCCTTGGAGCAGTGGTGTTACACTGAAAGTTTTTGGTGCTGACAAAATACAAAAAACATCGGTTACAACAACCGGTAGTCTTGGGTGGATTCAGAATAACACGGTTACAAATCTTGGCACACTAACTGCAGGTGACAAAATATATTTTGCGGTTGATAAAGACGCTGATTTCATTGGAGATGCAATTGAGACGTCGTGGAAAATAACAGGAACATTTAACACAAATCAGCCGGTAATAAGTACATTCAGCGCTACCCCAACAACCATCACCCAAGGTGCCAGTTCCACTCTTACATGGAATACGACAGGAGCAGCTACTATTTCATTGGACAATGGAATCGGTAATGTAGCTGCAGTTGACAGTCTAATAGTCACACCAATTACAACTACCACCTATACTTTAACAGCTACAAATCTTGATGGCACTACATCAGAAAACGTTACAATTACTGTTAACCCAACTTCACAATCTCACACATACGAATCGCATGATATTACTCTTCAGGAAAATTCTTCAAGCGGTACCATTACGTCGGGAAGCAGTTCTGCCACCATAGAATTCTTTGAATCATCTAACAACGATGGGGTTGATACGGGAAGTTTGTTTGATACATATAGTGCAACTGCTCATCCTGATGCATTTAACAATGTTGGGATACACCAAAGGATGTCAACGAGTCCAAATGGAAATTATCCATACGTTGGGAAAAGTACTGTAGCAAGAGGAAGTGATGGAGGAGAATCAAATACTCCTTCACCAACAGGAGTATTTGATTTACAAATGCATGCACCTGATAACGATCACCTTGCAGTAGCTGCTTTTGTGGTTCCTCAAACGGGAGAATATGAAGTTTCTTCTTTGGCAATACGCAGAGTCGTAGGTTGGGGAGGTGGAGCAACACTAAAAGTCTTTAACCAAAACAAAACCGAAGTCACAAGTCTTCAAGGAACAACACAAGCATGGACAACAGACGGAACGACACACAATTTAGGAACACTTCAAGCAGGGGACAAGATATACTTTGCAGTTGATAGGGATACAGACTTCATTGGGGATGCGATGGAAATAACTTGGAAAATTACATCCCTATAATTATTACTCTTCCTTGACTCCAAATACAAATAACCTTATAATCTGAACATCAAAAAGACTCATAATAAAAAGAGCTTAAGCATGCTCTTTTCACGTGTGAGAGTTCTTTAACAACAAATTACCAACAGACAGGAGAGATAAGTGAAAAAGACAGCCGGTCTTGGAATGGGACTGCTTCTGAGTGCGGTCATGTTTATAGGAGTCATATCAACCAAAGAGACAAAAGAGTGGAAAAATCCACTTCCAGAAAATGGCACTGACCAATTGGAAGCACCAACTCAATCAGATGGTCGCACCCTATCAGGTACCATCTCGCCTACAATAGCGCCAACACCTACTCCGCAACCAAAACTGGTGACAAACAAAGTAAGTGCAGCATCACCATTTCAAGCCGGAGCAAATACTGTCATATACGACAATCCCGATGACTACAAGAAGTGGACTGTCCAACATTTAGAAAGACTGGTAGACCTCAACGCAAATACAGCAGTTCTGGTAATACCGCTCTTTCAAGACAATTGGCGTTCTACATCTATAAGCACCGATTCCAAAAAAACACCTTCGGTGGAAATGATAACCTTCTTTGTGAGAGAGGCAAAAAAACGAGGCTTTTTTGTAACGCTTCGTCCGCTTCTTGATGAAGAAAGTTTTATCCCTGATGGTCAGTGGCGAGGTAGCATTCAACCTGTATCGAAGGACGCATGGTTTGAGAGCTACTGGAAATACTTGTCGTTCTATGCTCAGATTGCAGAAACAGAGCATGTTGATGTTTTGTCCATAGGAACTGAATTTTCATCTCTTGAGTTTGAAAACTCTTGGTGGACAACACTCATTGAACGTACAAGAAACATGTACAAGGGACAAATAACCTACTCAACCAATTGGGACCCAAAATATGCCAACTTTCCCTTAGAAAGTACTCCTTGGAAAAGGCTGCTTGATTTTGAAAGTATTGATGCTTACTTTGAGCTCGATGCGCCGGCGATAGCAACGCTTGAGCAACTCATTGTAGCATGGCAAAAATGGATACCCATCATCGAAAGCAGCGGTAGACAAATGAATACCCTTGTTTTTTCTGAAATCGGAGTTATCGCGAGAACCGGTTCACACCGAATACCGTATGCGTGGTCTCTTCCCGGTGAAGAAAACCAAGAAGAACAGCGTCTTTACTATGAAAGCGTGTGTTCTGTATTCAAGCCCACTATTCGCGGGGTATTATGGTGGTTTGTCGACCTTACCATACCCGAGGAAGCAACATGGCAACAAAGCCTCTTTAACCCACTCGGCAAATCAGCAGAGAGTGAAATAAAGAAATGCTTTGCACCCTGAATTGAGGTAATTTAAATGAATTTGGCGGTTGTCTTTTTAGACAGCCGCCTTTTTTTTGGCAAAAAAAAGGGGAGCTTATAGCTCCCCAATATACACTCCTTGCGAATTAGATTACTTTTTTTGCAAATCCAAGTGCTCCTTGTTTCCAAGGAACACGATGTGAATTTCCCGACATCCCCTCAAAAGATTCGAGGTTCTGTACATACCACTGGTAATTTCGTACCAATGCGTGACGGTTGGAATAGTGCGGATTGTATCCGAGCACCCGTTCTGCTTTTTCGATGGAAACGAAGGAATCCTCCGTTACCGTCTCGTACACCCACTTATAAAGTGGGCTCAAATGCAGTCGCTCCAAAACCCTCAGTGTCCATATAGCTGGACGTGCAGGGAGTGAAACAATTTTCTTTCCGTATCCGGCTTCATCAAGAACTGCTTGATAGTCTTGCCGTAGGGTAGTAAATTCACGTGCTCCAATGTTGAAGGTGTCATTGACAACTTCCTTTTCCAACGTGAGTGTCAGGTAGATTGCTTGACACAAATCCTCAACATCGAGGAGTTGGTACCGGTTATTGCCACTTCCCAATACGGGAAAATTGTTGCCGCTTCTTGCCCAGTCATAAAGAAGAGCAAAAACGCCAAGACGCTCCGGTCCTACAAACGACTTTGGCCGAATGATTGGAACGGTAAGTCCCTGCTTACGGTATTCAGTACATACCTCTTCTGCCATGACTTTTGCTTGGCCGTAAGGCCCGACACCGTGCAAATTGTCATCCTCCAAAAGCGGATGGTGATCTGGGATACCATACACAGCAGTTGATGAGATATGAACAACGCGCTCAATGCCTCTATTGAAAGCAACATCCAGCACATTTCGCGTTCCATCTATGTCTGTGGTAAGAATCTCCTTTTTTTTGTGGCGGGGAAGAGCAGCTGCTGTATGTACGATTGCGTCAGCCTTTTCGGCTGCGCAAAGCAATGCAAAACGGTCGCGGATATCCCCTTGCACAAAGGTGATTTTTTCTCTTTCAGAATAGGTGAAAGGCTCTTTATCGAAAACGATGACTGAGTGTCCACGTTCCAAAAGATAACGTACGAAATTGATTCCTAGAAATCCCGACCCACCTGTGATGAGTACCTTTTTAGGTGTTTCAAATACCCTTTCCTCTGTCATTTCTTGTATCTCCTATTCGCAAATTGTGAAAGATCTGCACAAAACAGTGATACTGCAGCAAGTGCACTACCCTTTTTTATGCGTTCGATAGTATATCAAACAGTATCAATAATGTCCAAATAGTGTTGTTAACAGAATATTCTGATACTTTCTATTTTTATATTTGGTTCATACTCTTTATATCTATACTGCCTCAACTCTGTTATAATGTAACTCATGGGAAATTTTAATAGAAACGATAACTCAGGCGGACGCGGTAACTATGGCGGTGGTGGAAATCGCAGCTATGGTGGAGGCGGAAATAGAAGCTTTGGTGGTGGCTTTGGAGGAGATAGAGAAATGTTTAAGGCAACGTGTGCTTCATGTGGTAAGGAATGCGAAGTTCCTTTTAAGCCAAATGGCAGTAGACCTGTATACTGCAGCGATTGTTTTAAAAAGAATTCTTCAAATGACTCAGGTGGAGGAATGGATAGAGACAGATCTCGCGATAGACGACGCGGACTTGAGGATAGACAAATGTTTAACGCTGTATGTGATAACTGCGGAGACAAATGCCAACTTCCATTTATGCCTCGGGAAGGCAAAGAGGTACTTTGTAGCAAGTGTTTTGAAGAAAAAGGCGGAGACCCACGAAAAAATAATGGACAGCCCTCAGCTCAAATGGAAGCTCTTAATGCAAAATTAGATAGAATTCTAGAACTTTTGGGTGAAAAAGCTCCAAAGAAAGAAAAGAAAGAGAAAAAAGAGGTAGTTGTTGAATCAACCAACGCTGCACCACTAGAACTCCCACTCGTCGAGACAGAAATTACAGAAGAAGAAATCGCTCCAGAAAGCCCAATTGAAATGAATGAAGAGGTAGAAATTAAGCCAAAGGCTAAGAAAGCTAAGAAAAAAACATCCACAGAATAATTCTCCTGTATTGATTGATATCACATTATTTTTCTAATTTTGTTGCTACAATTCTTTTGTGAAAAAATTTCTTATAATTCAAATGCTTCTTCTGTTGGCAGGCACACTTTTTGCATGGTTCACCGTTGGGAATGACTACATGCGATACTTGTCCAATGAAGGAATCAATCCCTTAGAAACCCCATGCTTCTATGGAGCGATAGGATTTTTACTTTCATACCTTTTTTCTGTATATATTCTGTTTTCAAGAAAGGAAAAACAAAAAAATCTTGAAAAATACTTGGTACTATTCTTAATAGCGGGTACACTTTTTGGATGGGGAAATTTTGTAATAGAACTCTGCAAATTCTATATATTCAAAGGTCCAAAGACGAGTTGCTCTGGGTACATAGTGTCAACCCCATTTGCAACTCCCTGCTTTTACGGCTCCATGCTCTATCTCATCTCACTTACTGCTTCGATTCTAACATTCAAAAAACTCAAATTGAATTGACTTACTAAAGACTTAGAAGTACACTATCATTGTGAAAAATGAAGCAGAAAAGGCCCAATGTGGCCTCAAATTTAAAGGAAATAATGTGATTGCAAATGATAGTAAAAATTTCGGACCAGAAAAATATAAATCCTCATATGCACTTGCAACCTGCGAATTTAAATCATGTCCACTTAGTGATGGGGTGGCTGTTAATTTTACAACGATTGCTGATGAGTCTAAAGAAAATATTGCTGCAAGACTTGAAAGTATGTCAACAACTCCGGGAGAAAGCGTAAATAAACAACTCGGATTGGCCAAATTAAAAAACTGCATTGCTTATAAAACAGAGCTGAGCAAATTAAGCTAAACGTAACCTCAAAACACTAATCACTATTTACTAAATCACTTGCTATTTTTTCAAGTGGTTTGAATTCTCCAGCCTCATCAAAAGTATTGTAAAAAATGGGATGAAAAGTTGAGGCTATATCTGTATTCTCAACTTGTGTCATTTGCAAATTGTGAAGTTCCTCGCTGACCGTTCCTCTTCTCATAAACTCTCTTTTTGCAGCCTCTCTATTTCCATCCAACCATATCATCTGAAAACCAGACTGCAAAAGTTGAAAAACAATATCAGTGTGATTTTTCATAGCAGGTCCAAACCCCCACGTGATGACAATATCTTTATCTGTAGAATTGGTTTGATTAAGTAATTCACCAACAATTATTCTTCTTCCATCTTCCAAATCCATGTGAATAAAATTAAAATTATCGGCGAGATAATTTCCAATTGTTGTTTTGCCCATCGCGGGGACTCCTGCAATAAATATCTTTTTCATAGAATTATTATAAGGGAATGTAAAATGGATGTGCCCCCGAATGTAATAATTCGAGGGCACAAAAAGGAAATGGTCGGACAACTAAGACAGTCCAAAACCTTCATCAGGGTGGTCGTGCTCAATATCAAGACCCATGGTTTTGAGAAGAGTACTCATGAAGGAACCATAGTTCTCCATAAGTTTTTCTTTTTCTTCCGTCTGGATATCGACAATTTCTTTTTCCTTGCGAAGCATTGACGCAACTGAAGAGGGCATTCCTTTCGGAGCACTCAAGTTGGCCAAAACTTCACCGGGCATTAGTGCGAGTCCTGAAGTTGTGTCGGATGGCACGTAGATGTCTTGGTTGGTGCCTGAAATGCAGAGCTTCCAAAGCTCTTGACCATCAGGCAAATCTGCGTAAACATCTGTCACCATCTTGGACGCAATAAGCAACCTGTCAATCAGCTGCTCTGAGAATGCTCCTTTGAGCATGGAGGCAGGTATGTGCTTGAGAGCAGACAGCTGCATCTCGTACACGTTGACTAGATTAACGAGATTCCATACTTCAACGGACACTGAGTAGTATCCCAAAATCATTGTTGAGGCTTTCAGAGCCTCATCAGTCGTGAAGAGCTTTAGCTCATCTTTCGATTTGAAGGCATGAACGTCTTGACCTATGTCATCCCGCATCAGCATGAAATGGACAAAGCAGATACCGTTGTCACCTTTTGCAAGGATTGCGGCCTGCGGTACTTCATGTCTCTTAGCAAGAGACAAGGCGTGGTTGACCAATACTTGGCGCATGAATTTTATTTCCCTTTGTAAATGTACTTCTGTAACCCGACCTCAAAAAGCGAATTCTTGAAGGCAAATTCCAAAGCAGTCAATTCTACTATAAGATAAGCTCGAGTTCAAGCTGTGCGATTTAAAGGGAATTGAGTTGTTCGATATATCGATATATCGAACAGAGAATAAATTATGGTTCTATTTCTCTTGCGGCTTTGCGGTAAGCACAGTAGTCACAATTATCACTACTTTCAGGCAAGGTGTTACTTTTAAGAGTTTCTATTGCTTTGTAAATTGTTGGCTCTACCCAGCTATCATTCCCCTCGTAGGGAAGCAATTTAATATCAAATTCTAGCTTGCCATCAAAAGCTTCTTTGCCTGTGTCGCCATTTGCATACACAAAGTATCCTGTATCACTTACATCAAATTCATTTTTTCTAAAAAGCCACTGATACACTTCGAGTTGTCTTTTATACGCGTCTTGCCACTCGCTGTCCAAATTTACTTCTCCA
>CAZKYX010000031.1:0-12581 GCA_964557125.1 uncultured Gammaproteobacteria bacterium | reverse complement strand
CCAACTAAATTGCATAGCCTCTATTATACCTTATACTGACTCCTTGCTAAGGACCTCATAGATAAAAGCTACCAAAATCACACATCGGGAGTGTGAGAGGCTAGAAAAGCGGATTAAGTTCAAACACCCAAAATCATACCCCAAGGGTACTAGCTATTGCATAGCGGAGCGCGCTCGGGAGTGTAATTTAGGATGTTATTCATTAGTATTAATTATTTTTATGCTTTTTCCAAAGTTGTTCCATAATGGCTATTATGTATTAGTAAGTAGTAAAACTGGTGCTTGACAACATTAAAAAAAGGGTGGTATTGTTAATAAGTAATATGAACAAGAGATATCTTGCCCTCACACTTGTTGTAGTAGGTTTTGTAATATACTTTTTTCCTCAATTCCAACAGTTCACTAGCGATAAAAGTCAGTTAACTGGGGCAATCTTTGCCGTAGGTGGAGTTATTTTGTGGTATTTACCTAAGAGTTCTGATAAGGGCAGTAAAAAATAGTAAATAGCAACCTTCTTATTTGACAATTCTCCAGATTCACGTATCATGAGTTAGCTATGAAATTTTCTATTGTGGCAGGTTTTTTGCTGCTTTTGACATATCTTTCTCTTTTTTGTTTTGCACACTCTTCTTTTGCTATTTATAATCCTCTTGCAAGGGCCAACAATTATCATGGTATTCATATTTTATTCCCCTCTGAGTTACAGCAGGCAGCTTCCTTGGTGAATTCAAAGGAAGGCGAGTGGGGATATGTAACGATTCCCATCCAAGCAGGAGACAAAGACCTTAAAAAATGGCAGGATTTTATGGATGCTGCCAAGAAGCTAAAATTGATCCCTATAATAAGACTTTCAACTGAGGGGGATTATTTCAACACTGCGACATGGAGAATTCCAACCGATGCAGACGTTTTGGATTTTGCAAATTTTCTAAATTCACTTGACTGGCCGCTTCAGAATAGATACGTTATCATTTTCAATGAAATGAACAGGTTTGATGAGTGGGGGGGGGAGAGTCCTAGTCCTGAGGCATATGCGGATATTCTTGACTATGCGATTGATGCCTTTAAGAGTAAAAGTACCGACTTTTATATCATAATGGGCGGTCTTGATAACGCATCTCCCAATGATGGAGTGAAATATTTAGATAACCTTGTGTACCTCCGAAGAATCCTCAAGCATAATCCAGCACTTTTTAACAAGCTTGATGGATTTGCCTCGCACTCCTACCCAAATCCTGACTTTTCCAGAGCACCAAGTAGTACTGCTATTGAAGGAGTTGCAACGTATAAATATGAATATGAGATAATAAATAGTGCAACATCCCACGAAATTCCGGCATTTATTACAGAGACTGGCTGGAATAGTACCAAGCTCGGTGATGAAACAGTTGCTAAGTATTACAAAGAAACATACGATACTATTTGGGGGAAAGATATCGATAAAATTGTTGCCATAACTCCATTTCTCCTTAACTCGCAAGGTGGGCAATTTGATACTTTCTCTTTTATAAAAAACGGAAAGGAAACTCAATACTTTACTGTTGCCAAAGATGAAAAGAAGGTGAAGGGTGAGCCTCTTTTACGTGCCGTGCAGGGTATTCAAAGTGTTTCTATGACAGAAATCGTTAAGAAAAAATTTGTAAAAAGGGGAAGCCAATTTGAAATACCAGCTGAATTATTGGTTACACAATACATAAAGTTGTTTTTTTGATAGTATGAAATGCTAATATGTCTTTCTTTGGGCTAAAAAACAAAACAGTGATAAGCAAAAAAAGAAAAGCACCTGCTAAAAAATTGGCATGGCATAAAGATGCGGGTATCCAGTCTGAAATGGAAAAGATAGTGAAGGGTATTGGTTTTGACCACATTCGGGAAGGTAGGGTATTTTGCTACAGAACAACCGGCTCAAGGGCTCGTGCATACGCGAGAATTTGGGCATTTCCAAAAATTTTTCAACAAGTATTGGACATACAACCCGCTTATGTTATGGAAATTATCTCCGAGAAGTTTGACAGACTGCCTTCAAATGAGAAAACAAAAGTGATAATTCACGAGTTGTTGCATATTCCTAAGAATTTTTCAGGAAGCTTGCTGCCTCACTCATACGGCCACACAAAAATAGAGCGCGAAGTGAATGTTTTGTATGAAAAATATAAAACAGTAAATAGGTAATAGTGAATAGAGAATAGTTTAAAATAACTAAAACCTAAAACCTAAAACCTAAAACCTAAACAATGTTCTACTTAATACATGGCGATGATGGTGTAAATTCAAGGCTTAAGGCCACGCAACTGCTGTCAAAATCAAAAATAACCGGTGTAGATGGGAAAAATTTGTCGGTAAAAATTTTTGAGGAATTGACAAAATCTTCCAGTCTTTTTGCTGAACCCAATAGTCTTTTAGTTGAGAATTTCTTTCTTAAGAACAAGCTTAAGAAAGAAATTGTAGAATATCTAAACGCATCAAGCATTACTAAGAATATTGTTTTTTGGGAGGATGGGGTTGTAAGAAAAACTACTTTTGCTAATTTTAAAGAAGTGAGGGTGCTTGAATATTCACTACCAAAAAATTATTTTGCTTTCCTCGATTCGCTCGCTCCACAAAATGCAAAAAGAAGCCGTCAACTATTTCAAGAACTCCTCGCGTCCTACGCGCCAGAACAGCTGTTTTATTCCCTTATTAAAAGAATACGGCAGCTCATTGTGCTAAAGGAAGGCAATGCGCATAAGGTAAAGGAAACCGCAAAAATGGCATCATGGCAACTTGACCGGTTGCAAGGTCAAGCTGCAAAATGGCCCACTGGAGCACTTCAGAAGTTTTATGCCAGTCTTCATGCAATCGAGATAAAGTTAAAAAGCGGTGCTCTGCCAATGGAGCTTTCAAAGCAGCTTGACGTGCTTTTGTTGGGGAAAACTTAAGTTTGCAAAGGGGGTTGCGGTTAGTATATATTATAGAAATTGTCAGTAAAATGTCCAGATTTGTACCATAGAATAGTTTAATCTAATATTTATGCCAGAAGAAGTTAAATCACTTTTAGAAAAAGCACTTCAAGAAAAAAAACTCAACGAAACAGCCTATAAAGAGATAGTGAAGTGGTTGAGTGATGAGGAATTTAGCGAGTTTAGCGCTGAGCTTACGACCAAAATTCACACAGAGCAGTGGGAAACACTCATGGATTCATTTTATAGGGTTCTCATTTTTGGTACTGGGGGAATACGAGGGGTCATGGATATCGGCACCAACAGAATCAATTCCTATATGGTACGCTGGGCTTCTCAAGCGTACGCTCAGTACCTTTTGAAGCACAAGAAGGATATTGTCGGCCAAGGCGTTGCTATCGCCTATGATAGCCGCCATAACTCAGAAAAATTCATGCAGGAGACTGCACGAGTTTTAGCAGCAAATGGAATCCCAGTCTTTATTTACGACTATTTTAAGTCAACTCCGCAGTTGTCTTTTACAGTCAGGCACCTGAAGTGTGCTGGAGGAATTGTGCTTACCGCAAGTCATAATCCACCCCAATTCAATGGGTATAAGGTGTATGACGAGAATGGTATTCAAGTGTTACCTGCGACCGGTCTTCAGATTGAAGACGAATTTAAAACCATAAAACATATTGAAAAAATAGATTTTCAAAAGGGTGTTGAGGAAGGAATTATTAGCTATATTTCAAAGGATGTTGATAGGGCTTTTGCACAGTCAGCCAAAAAGGCAGATATTTATGAAGGAAGAGATGTAAAAATCGTATTTTCTCCATTGCATGGAGTTGGATCTCAATCGGTCCTGCCAGTGTTAAAGGAGTTAGGGTTTGAGGACATACTCTTAGTAGAGGATCAAATGGAGCTTGATGGTGACTTCCCTAATGTAACCGGTAACTTTCCAAATCCAGAATTTGCGGTTGTATATGATAAGGCAATTGAGCTTGCCAAAAAAGAGAATGCTGACATCGTGCTTGTAAGTGATCCAGACGCTGACAGGCTTGGAATGGCGCTTCCCGACAAGGATGATAACTGGAAGAACTTGGATGGAAATCAAGGCGCGGTGGTAATGGCTTATTTTATTCTTGAATCTATGTCAAAAGCAGGGAAGATTCCTTCAAATTCGGTCATGGTTAAGACTTCTGTCACAACAGAACTATTTCGGGATGTCGCGGAAAGTTATGGAGTTGAGGTAATAGGAGACCTGCTTGTTGGTTTTAAATTCATTGGTGACAGAATTGAGCATTTACCAAACGACAAGAATTTTATTTTTGCAGCTGAGGAAAGTGTTGGGTATTTATTCGGAAATGCGTATAGAGATAAGGGTGCTGAGACGCCAGCCGTTATAGCTGCTGAAATGGCAGCGTATTGTAAGGATAATAATATTATTCCAGGAGAGCTTCTAGAAATGATTTATCAGAAGTTTGGCTTTTATGCAGAAAGGTTGTATTACAAGCTCATTGAAGGATTTGGTGCTTTTGACCAAATGAATTTGGCCATGAAAAAACTTCGTGAAGCTCTTCCAAAGGAAATTGCAGGTCGCAAGGTGCTAAAAGTGTTGGATAGAGCAACTGGAGAATTACGAGATGGACAGACAGGTGAGCTTTTGGAGACTCGCGAATGGGATAAGGGGGATATGATTTCCTTCTTCTTTACTGATGACGAAAGAACTGTTATTCATGCGCGACCTTCAGGAACTGAGCCAAAAATGAAATACTACACCAATGTAAAAGGACAACTTTCAGAGAAGAGTCGGGAAGATATTATGGCAGAAGCCGAAATTCTAGAGAAAGATATAGCACAAAAATTCGAGACAATACTTGCAGGTATTAAAGTAAATGTGTTCTAATTAAGCGATGAATGATTTAGACGAAATAGACATAGACAACCTTCCCTATTCAGATGCTTCAAAGTATTTTGATCCATCTTCATTTAGTACAGAACCTTTTGTTGAAGTTACGTCTACTGAATGGGGAGAGAAGACTGTTTTTACTCCACAAGGACTTCCATACATGGGTTCAGAACTGCGATTTGGAGTAGATAAAGACACAGGAGAGCAAATTAGTGACCGATTTAGAATATTTATCTTTAGAGACGGGCAAGCCACTATTTATATGGAAGAGCCCGATGGGAAAATTATTGAAAAGCAAATGGGGGTGTGGCTTGGGTACAGAATCCATAAGGGTCAGAAGTATCGCATTCACTCGCATACCAACTCTCGAATTCTTGAGGCTGCTATGCCTGAAGCTTATGATGGACCAGTTCATAAAGACCATTTTCATTTTGAAGAATATGTCCTAAGAATTGGAAAGCCATGGGGATACGAGTTGCATTTTGCGAAAGAAGACGATCCCCTCATGGCAAAGATTTTGCATGTAAATGGCGGGGATAGGCTATCTCAGCACGCACACAGGACGATGCGAGAAAATTATTGGATGTTAAATGGGGAGTGCGCCATGGAAGTTGAAAATTCTCAGCGGGAGATGTCTACCTTTACTTTGCAATATGACAAAGGGTACTCAATTAATGTGGGTCAAAGGCACAGACACATTGCTAATAGCGAAACAGATGTTTTTGAGGTTGCAGTGCCTGAGCATGGTAAAACATGGCGAATACAAGACGATTACGAAAGACCCGATGAAACAGATCAGGTAAGAAAAATCGAAAGAGGGGAACTTTAATTAGGTTGTAGGTTTTGGGTTGTAGAAATATAAATAAATCATGAATAATACTTCTGGACTTTCCACATCTGAATATGAACTTCATAAGGAGGAGTATGATGCAGCTACTTTTACGAATGAGCCTTTTGCAGAGGTAGAAGATGTAATATGGGGTAAGAAAGTAACGTGGACCCCAGACGGACTAGCCTACAAAGGTGCAGAATACCAGATTTCAGAAGGCCAGCAGGTAGAAGAGACTATAAGTGATAGATTTCGTATTTTTGTATTTCGAGAAGGTAGCGCAAAGATTTCCCTTGAGGATTCACAAGGAGTTATGCAAGAGTCTGACATGGAGTATGGGAAAGGTTTTCGGGTACAATCAGGACAGAAATTTGCAATACGAGTTGTGGGAGCAACCAAAATAATTGAAGGTTCTGAGGTGGATGCAAGTGAAGCGGTAGAAAAGGAACTATTTACCACTGAAAGCTATGTTGGGATGGACAACAGTAAGCCATGGGGTTGGGAGCATATTTTTGCTAAAAAAGAAGACCCAATCGCAATGAAAATATTGCATATAGAAGAGGGAGAATGTCTTTCTTTGCAAGCACACGAGAAGAAAATTGAAAGTTACTACATGTCCTACGGCAGATGCGACATGATAATGGAAAGCACAAACAGAGAACTTATTGAATTTGTTTTGGAATACGAAAAGGGTTACACAACAAAAGTAGGACAAAGACACCGTCATCAAGGAGGAACAAAAATGGATGTTTTTGAAGTATCAACGAAAGAGGATGGAAGTACAACGTGGAGACTTGCAGACAAGTATGCAAGAGGTGACCAAACTGACGCAGTAAGAGTTGCCGAACGTGGTAATATATAACAAATATGGTTGATTTATATAACATAGAAGAAGTAAAAAAGCTTGATCCGCAAAATACAGTGGGTTCTACAGAAATGTTGCCGCAGCAATTAGCTGAGGCGTGGAGGCAGGTGCAATTTATCGACGTTCCTTTTGACTATAACAATGCTTCAAACATTGTTTTTTGCGGAATGGGAGCTTCAATTTATGGTGCTCTTGTTTTTAAGGCCTTAGCAGGAGAAGAGAATAAATATCCCACAGAATATGTGAGTGATTATCATTTGCCAAGCTTTGTAAACGCAAACACGCTTGTTGTCCTTACAAGCTACTCAGGAACGACTGAGGAGGTACTGTCATGCGCCCAAGAGGCTATGGCAATGAATGCAAAAATGCTAATTCTTACCAAAGGTGGTCCATTGGCTGAATTTGCGAAAGAAAAGAGCATTCCTTGTTACATTTTTGATGGGGCTCTAAATCCAGCTGGCGTGCCACGGCTTGGGAATGGATATACTATCATCGGGCTTTTGGGCCTTTTAAGTAAAGCTGGAATCTTTAAAGTGGACGAGCAAAAGCTTACGGCAGCTATTCAATTTCTAACTGCCAATCAAGAAAGAATAAAGACAAAAGCGCTTGAAGATTCGAAAAGCTACATCGGAAAGGTACCGGTGATTTTTGCAGCAGAACATCTGGCCGGTAATGCTCAAATTTTTAGAAATCAATTCAACGAGACAAGTAAGGCTTTTTCTTCTTATTTTCTTATTCCAGATTTAAATCATCACCTTATGGAAGGCCTTGCCTTCCCAAACCCAACAAATCTGAAATTTATAGTTCTCAGCTCGAAGCAGTATTCCCAAAAAATTCAAAAAAGAGTAGCACTCACCATGACAGTTGTGAAGCAAAACAAGCACGATATTGTTGAATATGTTTGCTCAGGTACAGATGAGTATCAGGATTTTCTTGAGGTGCTCTCATATGGTAGCTACCTGACCCTCTATTTGGGTCTCTATCATGGGCAAAACCCCGCAGTTAATCCTTGGGTTGATTGGTTTAAGGAAGAGCTTGCTAAGTAGTTTTTCTTGATTTTTTTTCAATATTTCCCCACAATGAAAGTATGCTAAAGGCCAGTGAACTTCTTGTGTGGTTATATGATGTGAGAATTGAAGACTCGTACTTACTTGGAGAAAACGCTGGTGTACTAGGAGAACTAAAGTCGCAGAAAATTCCGGTAGTTGATGGCTTTGTTATTACCCCTCACGCATTTCAGATTTTTTTGGAAAGTAATCAGCTTGATAAGAAAATAAAGCATCTTATAGGAGCAAGTAACCCAGATAGGCATGATTCAAGAGTGCAAACAGTGTCTCACATTCAGAAGTTGTTGCTGCAGTCGTCTTTTCCCAACGCCTTTATTTCGCAAGTATTTGATGCTTTTGAGATTTTGGAAAAGCATCACAAGAAGATTTCTTTTTCTTCTAGCGTGACAGGAATAAGCGTTATAACAGAAATTGGCGGTGAAGCGCATCTTATGGAATTAATAAAAGCTGAATGGATTAGACTCTTTACTCCTGAGAAATTGTTTGACCGACTTTACCAGCTACCTTCCTTTTTTGTTAGTCAACAGCTAAGTACACTTGAGAAAACCAAGGTTTTTACAGTACATCCAGAAAAAGAGAAAACGCATTGCCTTGTCGAGCAGGAATTGGTAAGTAGGTATGTTATCGAAAAGGGGACTGGAAGTGTTGTGAGTAAGGAATTATTGCAGAGCTCGCAAAAAAAACTGTTAACCCAAACAGATATTTCACAATTGCTGGAAATAAGCAAGAAAATTGAAAAGTTACTGTACTTTCCTCAGGAAATTAGCTTTGTGAGAGTTGACAAGGATTTTTTTGTATATTCTTGTATTCCTATGAGTCATCCCTCAGTTGTAAATCAGTATCCGGAGCACGCAACTGTCGTTCATGGAAAGGTATATTTAAAGGGAGAATCAGCTTATCCCGGCATTCAGATAGGTCGAGTGAAAGTTGTCACCACAAGTGAAGATCTTAAAGATATTACCTCTGAAAGTATTGTGGTTTTAAAAACAATAGAGAATTCGTATAAAGAGAAACTAAGAAAAGCAAAAGCGATTATTGCAGAGGATGGTGGCATCCAGTCTCCAACTGCACTATTTGCAAAGGCAGCGCGTATACCAACGATTTTGAGTGTTGCAGGTGCAACAAAAAGCCTAACAACTGGGGAAATAATTACCGCTCATGCGCAAAAAGGTGTAATCTATAAGGGAAGCATCTTTAGCCTAAATACGTAATTACAAAATTCAAATTTAGAATTTTTAAAAATTTTGATTTAAGGATTGATTTCAAATTAAAAATTTAGAAATAAAAATTAAAAAAATATGACAAAGATTCAAGCAGTTATAGCCAAAGAAATACTGGATTCGCAAGGGAATCCAACCATCGAGACGAGTGTTGTTCTAAGCGATGACACTGTTGCTCACTCCTCTGTTCCTAGTGGCATTTTGCATGGTACCTACGAAGCAGTTTTTTTGCGTGACAACGAGCCAAATAGATTTGGCGGATTGGGTGTTTTAAAGGCTGTTGAGACTGTTAATACGACTATTGCGCCACACCTTGTTGGGCTTGACGTGCATGAGCAGCAAAAGATTGACAAGATGATGATTGAGTTGGATGGAACGCAGAATAAAATGAAATTGGGAGGGAATGCTACTATATCGGTATCCCAAGCTGTTGCAAAGGCAGCAGCCAAAAGCGCTCTTTTACCTTTGTCACTTTACATCAGGCAATTCCTTTCATTTAAGGAGGAAACACACAAAATTCCAACACCAATGTTTAACCTTATTGAGGGTGGTAAGCACGAGCTTAATGGGTTAAATTTCCAAGAATTTCTTGTTGTCCCTGCATCATCATTTACTTATGAGAAAGCTTTGGAAATGGGCGTATGGTTATTTAAAAAACTTGAATCGTTTTTGAAAGAAAATAATCAGCCAACGATGAATGCCGATGATGGAGGATTTAGTCCAGCATATGCTACAAATGGTGAAGCTTTTAAGGCGTTAAAGGGAATTATAGAAAGCTCACCGTATGCTTTTTCGCGCGATATTTTTTTGGGTGTTGATATAGCCGCAAATTCTTTTCTTCTTAATAAAAAATACGCAATAAAGGATAGAAATGGACAGCTAAGCCAAGACGACCTTATCGAGGTGTACCAGTCCTTTTTTAACGATTATTCACTTATGTATATTGAAGATCCTTTTGCCGAAGATGATTGGGATGGTTGGAAAAAGATGTATAAAGCTTTTTCATCAAGAACCTTACTGTCGTCTGATGATCTCACTAGTACAAATCCATACCGATTGCAGTCGGCATTAAGTAATGATGTAATAAATTCAATTGTAATAAAGCCAGGGCAAATAGGTACGTTAACTGAGGCTTTGGCGGTTGTCGAGATTGCAAAATTTAAGCAGCTTAAAATTGTTGTAAGCAGTAGGAGCGGAGAAACAGATGATGATTTTATTGCAGATTTTGCAGTTGCGGTGGACGCTGATTACGTAAAATTTGGAGCTCCGAGTCGTGAGCGCAACATAAAATACAATAGACTTTCAGAAATAAAGAGGGAGCTTGAAAAAATTTCTACAACGTAGCTTTTGGATTGAATAGAATTACAAATTCTCCTTTAGGTTTTTTTTCAGCAAAGTGCTTTTTTAGCTGGCTTGTGGGAAGCCTTACAACCTCTTCGTATATTTTCGTGATTTCTCGTGTTACAACAACTTCAATATCTCCAAATGTAGCTTCCAAGGCCTCAAGGGAATCAAGAAGAGAGTGGGGGGACTCAAAGTAAATTACCGTTGGACTCAATTTATTTGAATCTAAAACCATGAGGGAGGTTTTAAGTTTTTCCAAAACGTTTTTTTTCTTTTCGATTCCTTTTGGTAAAAAACCAATAAACATAAATTTGTCAGGTGGGAGCGTTGAGAGAGTGAGCGCTGATATGACCGAGGAGACACCCGGAATTGACGTAACAGGAAGAGAGCGTTTTTTAACCTCTCTAACAAGCCGAAATCCAGGGTCTGAAATAAGTGGAGTGCCGGCATCAGAGACAAGTGCAAGATGTAGCCCCTTTTCAAGCTTTGCAATGACCTGCGGAATGAGCTGGTCCTCGTTGAAGTCATTAAGAGGCGTAAGCTTTTTTGAAATATTAAAATGTTTCAAAAGTCCCCCAGTAACACGGGTGTCTTCACAAATAACCTCATCAACCTTTTCAAGGGTTGTGATGGCGCGAAGAGTTATGTCTTGCATGTTTCCGATAGGTGTTGATACAATGTAGAGCATAATTAAATAATCAATAAACAATAATCAATAATCAGTATCTTTGCATTATACCTTATTAACCATTTATCATTGAACATTTGACATTAAAATATGAATATTGAGCACATTTTAGAATCCGTAAATCACTATGGCGTATATGCTGTTTACGCAGTGTTGTTTGGCGTTATTTTTGCTGAAAGTGGTCTTCTGATAGGTTTTTTCCTTCCTGGGGATAGTCTACTTTTTACCGCCGGCTTTTTGGCACAAAAAGGTCTATTTGGGCTTAATATTTGGGTACTTATTGTAGGGTTTTTTGCAGCTGCAGTGTTGGGGGACAATGTTGGATATTCATTCGGAAGAAGAGTTGGTAGACGACTATTTAATAAGCAAGATTCAGTTCTTTTTCATAAGAACAATCTTGCAAAAGCTGAAGATTTTTACAAAAAGCATGGCAAAAAAACCATTATTCTAGCGAGATTTGTGCCGGTTGTTAGAACATTTGCTCCTATTGTAGCCGGTATGGGAGATATGCATTACTCAACGTTTGTGTTTTATAACATTATTGGAGGATTGTTGTGGGCTGTTGGTCTTCCCCTTGCTGGTTTTTTCCTAGGAAATCTTATCCCCGAAAGTGAAAAATATCTGGAGGTTATCGTCTTGGGCATAGTGTTCCTCTCATTGCTTCCAACCTTTTACCATATTCTAAAAGACCCAAATGCCAGACGTGAAATTAAGAAATTTATTGCAGGAAAACTGAAGTTTTATAAGTAGTTAATTAACAGTTGAAAACTTTCGCACAAGCCCCACGACGATACCCTGAATTCGACATTCCCGAGGATAAATTGGTTCCATTTCGCAATTTGCAGGCATAAGAACTATTTTCCCATTTTCTTTATAGAATTTCTTTAAAGTTGCCAAATTATCATCGACAAGAGCCACAACGATATCTCCCTCACGACACACGTCAGACTTCTCAACAATGACAAAGTCTCCATCAAATATTCCATCCTCAATCATAGATGAGCCTTTCACTTGAAGTGCGTATGCTGTTTTTTTTCCCGAAATCATTGTCGAGGCAATATCAATTGTTGCTTCAGGGTCTGTGTGTGGCTCAAGCGGAGCGCCAGCTGCAATAAGCCCCATGAGTGGAAGTGAAATTGTTGGTCCAATCGCCTTTGGAGTAGGGCCAAGTAGTTGTGAGATGGATTCCTTTTTTAAAATTTTAAGAGTTCTAGTATTGCCATCAACTTTTTGAATGTACCCTTTTTCAACGAGACCTCGTATGAGGCTGTGAATAGTTGAGGCGCTTCGTCTATTCATGGCATCTGCCATTTCACGAAGGGTTGGTGAGTATCCATTTTGTTCTTGGAACTGCCAAATGTAGTTGAGGAGTTCGCGTTCTTTTCTGTATAGTACTGCAGTCATATTGTTTGGGTTGTAGGTTGTAAGAACCTCACGCTTCGTTCAAGAACCTTTCTTTTCGTGCTTTGCGAAAAGTAGGTTGTAGTAAGCATATAGTTTGAAAAAAGATTGAGAAAACTATAGATAAAATATACGAAAAAAACTTGAATATTGTCAATCGGACATTGTATGACAAACTATGTCAGAGTCTACAAATTATTTCTTTTCAGCGAGAATGTATTGAAGCATACGTAGAGTTTCATCTGCTAAGGTTCAACCTTACTTGTGCGTAATAAAGGTTGAACCTTAAGAACAACCTTAAGAACAACCTTAAGAACAACCTTAAGAACAACCTTAA
>CAZKYX010000030.1:0-12771 GCA_964557125.1 uncultured Gammaproteobacteria bacterium | reverse complement strand
TTGCAACAGTTCCCCTTGAGGATATCACCCTTATTGTAAAGTTTAGCTCGAATGCTCAATTCGTAGAAGCCTCAGGCAACCCAACCAACCCCTCTATCGGCACGGTTGAGTGGGCATTGTCTGATAGTAAAAATGTCTCCCCTCTCACGCTTACACTTCTCCCAAATGCTGACAAAATTGTAATAGTCGTGAGCCTAGATCAAAAATCAGCATCCACCGCAAGCGGTGTTGGAGGAAATGCCTGCACGGCACCATTTGAAGGGAAGGGCTACTGTACGGTTGATGCACTCACTCCTACCTTTAATGGGGACAAAACAAAGGCGCTTATTGCCTCTCTTATCTGCCAGCAGGAAAGCGGAAGCCAACCCACAAGAATAAACAATAACTGCGCAACAAAGGATTACAGTGTCGGTCTTTTTCAAATAAATTTAGTTGCACATTGCGCCGGAGCATACCAAAACCAAGACTGCAATACTCTTCTCAGTGAGTCGACTAGACTTGCTTGCGAAAACCAGCTCCTAGACGCTGATGCCAACATCCAAAAAATGTTTGCCATTTCTCAGGGCACTTACTGGAAACCGTGGACCCATACATGGCCACTCGCCGAAGCCAAGCTAAAAAGCTGTGGTATTCTATAATTATGAACAAACTACTACTCGTGCTTTTCATAACCCTCCTTGTTGCTTCAGCCGTAACGCTTTTTCTCCTTTTTTATCTAAGAGCCACAACCAAACCCACCCCACAACCAATCGTTACCCCAACCCCAACAACGGTTCCCATAAGCCTACCGAGGGAAAAAACAATTAGGAGCTCTGGTGTTGAAATCAATAATCCATTTCTTACTCCTAAAAGACTTACAACTCAAGGCGATGTGTTGTTTGAAGAAAATGCTACATACCGAATGGTGTATCTAAAGCAGTTTGATGAATTCTTAATTGGCATAGAAGAAGAACCTTTTGAAGAAAACAGACAACAGGCGGAAGCCTTCTTTTTAGCAAAGCTGGGAATTACAAAAGAGACAGCCTGTGCCCTTCGGGTCACCGTTTCTCCTCCCAAAAAGGAAGGAGAGCTATCACCATCCTACCGGCTTAGTTTTTGCAAGTAAATCATGAAAAAAAACATCACACATTTTTTGCCACTTTTCATCGTTCTTCTCTTGCTCCTTGTTCCAAAAGCGTATGCCTTGGTCAATAAAGACGAAGCACGCACAAAGATTGGAAACCCTGCTGAGATTAATGCAAGCGACTGTCCGATACCTAATAGTACTGTTACCTGCGGAAGCTTTTTCACCCCGTCCACTGGAGGGTGTGGCCATTGTGCTGGAGGATATGGGACAAGCGAATGGTGCACGGGACCCAAAGCATATGAATCCATTAGATACGCAGCAGACATTGGCGGAGCTTGGGGACAAGAAACATTTCTTCCCAAGGTAAATGGCAATGTTATATCTTGGACAAGACTTGCTCCTTGGACCGGTACTGACCAAGAGATACAAAGATATGCGGGAACCGATACCGTAACCAATGAACAATACTACATCCAATTCCACCATACGCTTATCGGAAGCGCACCCGAGGGAACAAGGCTTTCTGGAGAACACGCTTCAAATATTTGTGACGGGTGCAAGGGGGTTGATGGACCACATGTGCACGTTGAGTTTGGCTCTGGGGGAGCATCTGGCACCAAGTGGCTTGACGCACCACTCTATTTCTGCAAAAAATAATTATGATTAAAAAACTACTTATAGTAATGTTTTTGGGCGCCGCACTGACAATTCCACTTCTTTTGTTCTTAATGTCACGTTCCCCAAATGCTGAAGAAAAAAACACCAGCCTGTCACCAACACCAACCAGCTCGACCCCAACCATCGGGGTCGACCCATCCTCCTTCTCTGTCGTCAGTGTTCAGCCCAATGAGAACCCCACAGAACCATACCTACCCATACAGCAAGTTACATTCACCTTTACAAAAGGGGTTTTGCCGACAAATGTTTTCTATGAAATCGACCCCCCAACTGAAGCTGTGGTGCGTCAAGGAGCAGAAAAAAACCAGATAATAATTTCTTCAAAAACCGCGTGGAAAGAGGGTTCTACAATCATCACTCTTCTTCAAAAAACAACGTCTATTGAAGGACTATCTCTCTCAAAACCCTCAACCTATATGCTTAAAACTGGGTATCCAAGGACAGCCCCGCCGGATGCAATCATGGAGTAGTCCTACTCTGTCTGGATGGGCATAATGATATGCGAGAAGTTCCTATCGACAACTTCAAAAAGTGCTGGCTCAAGCGGTCCATTAATTTTTAGTGTTACTTCTTTTTCCTTCAGGGTTTTGAGCAAGTCCAGTAAAAACTTTGCGTTAAAAGCTATCTTGTTGTCTTCCCCCTTCATAACAACCTCTATTTCCGCTTCCCCCTCCCCAACCCCTGAAGACTTTGTAAACATTCGCATGACGCCTTCCAAAAACTCAACCTGTAAAATATTTGTACTCTCGCGTGCAAAGACTGAGGCAAGTCGAGCATTCTGCAGGAATTCCTCTCTATCAACCGTGACTGTCGTCTTTGAGCTCTTTGGCATCGCCTTTACATAATCAGGAAAATTCCCCTCAATCATTCGCCCCACTATCAACACGTCTCCTGTTTCAAAAAACACCTGACTACCAGACTCGCTCACCCTCATAACAATGGTGTCACTTCCTCCTTTTAACCCCATAACTTCATTAATAAGCCTTACCGAAACAATAAGGTTTTCCCCAAATTTTTTGTTTTCGGCAGGCTCAACATGCTTAACAGACATCCTGTACCCATCGGTTGCTACAAAATCCAACCCCCCCCCTCTTTTTGTGACAAGTACTCCGGTGAGTTGGGGTCGTGTTTCTTCTGTTGATACGGCAAACGTAAGATATGAAAATATATCCTCAAACTCGGCTTGGGTAAATGTGGCAACCTCAACACCAGCATCCTTATATAGCTCGGGGAACTCTTCTGCTGGAATTGTTTGGAATGACACCTTATTGCCACGAGACACGAGCTTTAATGCGTCCTTTTCAAGACTTAGCGTAAGCTTGTCCTTTGGAAGAGAGCTAACTATCTCGATGAATTGCTTGCCGGGCACAGTTGTAGCTCCAGTCTCTTCAATTTTTGCAGGTATCTTTATCTGCACACCAATCTCTAAATCTGTAGACTTTATATAAAATCCATCTGTCTTTGCTTCCAAAAAAATGTTTGAAAGTATTGGTACTTGAGAATGATTAGGAAGCGCTTTATTTATGAGTGGGAGGTATTTTTCAAGATTCTCTACGAGAAGACTAACTTTCATTATTTATTAATAGTATTAGTAGTAGTATAGGTGGACAAGTGTATAAAAGCAATAAACCCCGCCTGTAATTTTGTTGAAAACGGGGGGATAACTTTGTGGATAAGTTGTGAATAACTGGTTGGTTTTAATATCACTGTAGATAACCCTCCTTTGCCCTCCTCTTTATTAACATGATTTCCTCATTAAAGCCCGACTCCTTTGCGGCAAGGTTTCTTATTTTATCCACACCATGCAAGACGGTTGTATGGTCGCGCCCACCGAGCAGGTTGCCTATTTCAATCAGTGGAAGCCCAAGCTCTTCTTTTAGCAAGAACATGCACACATGGCGTGGCTTTACCAATGAAGCGTCTCTTTTTGAGCCACGAAGCTGGGTTGTCTTTATATGATAAAAGTCACAGACCGTGTTGATTATCTCATCTGGATGGAGCGTTTCCCTTGCCTCTATCCGCTGCTTTCCCAAAGCCTTATCAACCAAGACCTCAGTCACCTCTCCTTTATCGTCATTGGTAAAAAGAGACGTAAGTTTTAGAAGAAATCCCTCCAGTGCCCGTGCGTCAGTAACTTTTTCAGCGGCCCTTTTCGCCAACTCAACAGTTAATGAAAGGCCGTACTTTTTGCTTTTAATAAGAAGAATGGCGGTTCTTAACTCGAAATCTGGAAGTTCTATATCAACGGTAAGTCCCCCCTCAAACCTAGACGCTAGACGTGCTTCAATTTTTTTTATTTCATGCGGTGGTCTGTCTGATGAAAATATCACCTGGCAATGCTTGTCGATAAGGGCGTTAAAGGTGTGAAAAAGCTCCTCTTGTACCTTTTCTTTACCGCTTAAAAACTGAACATCGTCAAGAAGCAGGATGTCAAGGTTTCTGAATTTTTTACGGAGCTGGGTTGTGGATTTGTCCCTTATTGCCTCCACCACTTCGTTTGTAAATTCTTCGGTTGTAAGGTAAATTGAGCGGGCTGTTTTATTAAATGAAAAAATCTCGTTTGCTATGGAATGCATGAGGTGGGTTTTTCCAACACCAACGCTCCCATACATATAAAGAGGATTGTATTTACCACCAGGGTCACTTGCGACAGCGCTTGCTGCTGTAAAGGCAAGCTGGTTGCTGTCAGACACAGCGAAGGTGTCAAAGGTGTAGTCCTCTCTGATGCGAAGAGGCCTGAGTTTTGATGAAGGGGACGGCTTTTCGCTAAAAAGAGGGCCAATGTCTCCACCCTTCTCGTCCCCCACCCTTTTTGTGGTAAAGAGAAGACTGTTGTTTTGCCCTGTCTTTTTATCCAAAACCCTTTTGATAAGCGCATAGTAGCTTTTTTCAAGCAGTCCGGTTGCCATAGGATTGGGTGAGGCTATGGTTGCAACGTTGTCCTCAAGCTTTAGTAGGTGCGTGGGCTTGAAAAAAGTAACATATCGGGGTTGGGAAACCTCTACTTGAATCTCTGCTAGTACTTCGTTCCACAATTTTTCTTCCATAATGCCCTGATGTGGCAGCGGGAGTAACAGTATAAAAATGTGGATAAGTCCTTGTCAAGGGGGTGAATTAATATGGGATTAGTTCTCGCTGTCAGTATTTGGTAAAATTGTATCCAAATGAAATTATCTGTTGATAACAAAAACGTATTGCTGGTTAGAAAGCCGGTCGGAAGTACTCCTCTGCAAGTTGTAAAAGCGTTACAAAAAGCAAAGCCCAACCTTCTTGGTAAAAAGATTGGTTATGCAGGGAGGCTTGACCCAATGGCTGAAGGGCTACTTATTCTGCTTGTTGGTGAAGAAAATAAAAAACGAAAAGCCTACGAGGATTTACCCAAAGCCTACGAGTTCTCTTTGTTGTTGGGGGTTGCAACAGACACATACGATATCCTCGGAAGGATAACTGAGGGTCCCGAATTTGGTAAGACTTTCTCAAAACAACAGATAGAAAAAGCGTCCACGAGCCTTATCGGTAAAAAAACCGTTGAATATCCACCCTACTCCTCGGCGGTTTTTAAGGGAAAGCCTTTATATTATTGGGCAAGAAAAGGACTACTTTCAACAGTTATCGTTCCAAAAAGAAGTAGGGAAATTTTTTCACTTAATATTTTAGGAGTAGGCTCGATGGGCGCCCAAGAGCTTAAGGGGTATGTGTTCTCTCACATTGAAAAAGTGGAAGGGGATTTTCGTCAACAAGAAATACTTTCTGGCTGGGAAAAACTATTGGGAGGACAAAAAGAGGGTCTTACTATCGTGGATTTTACCATCAAGTGCTCAAGTGGAACGTATGTTAGGTCTGTGTGCAGCGAGATTGGAAAAATTCTTGGTACTTTTGGCATCGCTTTTTCGATTAAAAGAACCCAGATTGGGGGGCATCATCTCGCCAACGCTCTATCTGTTAACATGTAGTATAGCTCAAGCACTAGGGACGGCTATCTTTGGCGCACCGAGACTATCTGGCTTGAATTTGAACCTGTACGAAAAAAAACGCAAAAGAAGAATACTTGAAAGATGCTTAAGCCCTAGCCTAGAATGTAATGCTCAATGGGACTATACTGAATGCATGCCAGAACATACTTATTCAGGTGCTTCAATTCATCTCCCTGAGAACACCACTCTTGTGAGAAGGCTACGCGTGGTATCTTTCTCTCTTGGCCTCACTGTTTTTATTACTTCCCTTATCGTGACTGTCGGATGGGCATTTGGGGTATCAGATTTTAAAAAACTTTGGGTAGAAAAGAACGACATTAGCGTTTACTACTCAGTAATCTTGTTGCTTTGCTCCCTCCCGCTTTTCCTTGAAGATTTGCTAGAAAAAGCGAAGCTTTCAAAGCGACTTATTGCAATGCTGTTTTTGACTTGCAGCGTGCTAATTTGCACAATAGCTATTGGAAGTCTGGTTTGGGGGTTTAATGGTGGAGCGACTATTTTCATGGGAGACGGGGTGCTCTTTTTTGGGATGTCATACTTTATTGCAAGGACGAAGCTTTTACATCGTTTTCATACCGCTCAGCTATTGGCTTTTGTAGCGGCAATTTTTTACACGACCATAATGCTTTCTCTTGTCTACCGCACTTTTACAGGAATTTCGAACCCGCATTTTTTCCACCTTGCGCCAAGCCTTACGGTGGCATTTACAATACTGGGTAATGCAATATTGCTTCACTGGCCGAATAGGGGTTTTGTCGGAATGTTTACAACGTCCACAACAAGCAGCGCCCTATCGCTTAGAATCTTGCTAATTAGCGTGGCAAGCGTACCCGCGCTGGGTCTGGTTGGACTTTTATGGGGACAAAGTCAGTCATATTACCCCTACGAAATTGTTACTGTTGTAACAGTATTACTAATGGTGTTCTTGGCAATATTTGCATGGATAAACGTAAAGGCCCTGTACGGTTTTGAGATGGAGCATTTTCTAATGAAAGAAGCATTAAGGGTCAACAACATAAGCCTGACCCTTGACAAAGAGGATTCATCGGCAAAGATAACAGGTCTTGAGAAAACGAAAAAACAATACGAGGACAAGCTTAGCAATCAAAGCTCGCTCAGCGATATCGTGGAAAGATCGGGGTAACGGTATTAATTGGGGTAGATTTTTTTCAGAAGCCCGTGTAGCTTGAGTTGATTGTTGGAAAGCGAGGGTTGTAATTTCTCTGGCCACTCAATCTCTTCCTCAGTGTACCTTCGAGTCTTAAAAAGAAAATTATTTGGGAATGCTCCCGTCTTTTCAGTCGTGTATGTGCTTACAAGGTCCCACACGAGCTCCCCTTTTTGAGTGACCTCAAAAATATGACCCCGCGCCCCATCGGTTATAAGAGTATTTCCGTTGGAAAGCCTTTGGGCTCCCCCAACAATTGCTGACATAAATTTAACCTTGTCGATTACTCCCATTCCTCCATCAAACTGCCACACTGCCTTATTTGTTTTTGGATTTATTTCAACTACCCTACTTCCATACATGGCAAACGGTGCAGGAATTCTATCAAGACCATTATCAAAAACTAAGATGTTCCCGTTTGTAAGAAGTGTGGGGTCATGCTGTGCATTTAGCATCCCTTTTGGCGAACGCCATAATATCTCTCCATCGCTTTTTCGTATTATCACAACCGTGCTAATGCTTCTCATGCTTGCAAGATAAGCAGGGCTACCATCTATTGGATTTTTTTCCATGAATTTAAGGCCATTTATGAATGACCATGCATATTTAGGCATAAGTGGCGTAAGAGTGTCAACGATTGGGTCCATGTGCTCATGTGAATGCCACGACCACACAACCTTTCCGTTGCGATCAAGTTCAACTATTTCATCAGACCATGTTATTTTTGTTGGCAAGGTGCTTCCCTCAACGCCACCCTGTAGTTGTGCGGCTATGGCTTCTGGTATTGCCTCCCATTGCGCAACTGCAACGTTCCCGTTGGGGAGTGGCGCGATGTCGTGATGCATTCTTTCATTTTTGTATTCCCAAACAACTTTTGAGTTCCAATCAAGCTCTTGGATGATTCCTGTATTTCCTCCGGGTGGAAAAAGCTGGGAATATTTTGGAATCTCCATTACCGTAAGCAGATTTCCATTTTTCTTAAGCACCGAATAAAGCGCTTGGTGATTTGTGCTCCAAGAGTGAACGGGGTGACCGTAAAGGTCTATGAGATAGATGTTTCCTTTCCACCCCTTTTTATCAGTCAAAAGTCTATTGTAGGGAGCAAGAAGCGTATACCCTTTCTCAACCTTCTCTGCTGCAAGAATAGGACTTCCACCAAAGCTACTTGTGTGTAGGTCTAGCGGTTTGAATACAAGGAAATACACAGAAATGTAAATAATTGTGAGAAGTAATAGTAGGCTTGGCAGGGGAAATGCGGATTTGTTTGGTTGGGACTCAGCCATGAGAATATATAATATTACATCGCTTTCGTTAGCGCAATATGTCTTCGTGCGATACAATTAAGACATGAAAGTACTTTCCCTTCTTCTTATCGGCATGGGGTTAATTTTTCTTTTTGAACATCTCATAAAGCGGTACCCCAAGAAAAAATGGTTAAAGAAGTGGAAAATAAAAGGACCAGCTGTAATCATTCTTGTAGCCATTGTGCTTATATGCGTTGAAGGCTTTCTAAAACCTGACATGCATTGTAGTGTCAGTCACACAACAGAAACTACTCCGCCAATATCCCTTGTTACTGCAAAAGATTATTTTGATCAGGGCAATTACGATTTTGATATTGGGGATTGTAAGCGGGCAATTGATGACTACTCTCAATCTTTAAAGCTTGAGCCCATCAATCCGCGCACTCTTAACAATAGGGGTTATACATATTTGCGAAGGCAAGAATACGCAAAAGCACTCGCTGATTTTAATAAAGCTATTGAAATAGACCCCAACTATGCTAATGCCCGTATGAATAGGGGTGATATTTACAACTTTTACTACAATATTGATCGCAAAAAAGCCATTGAAGATTATGACAGGGTCATTGATTTAGGAGGGGTTGAGGTTGACTCCTCTGGGAGTATTTGTGGACACAGGGCAATTGCAATTAAGAAGGGACTGAGCATTTCAACATATATAGATCTTGTTGTAAAGCCTCAAAGCCACGGTTGTACCATGAGTACAAATGAAGTAGAATAACAGCTACCTTTTAGGCTATGCGTTATTCAAAGAAAAAACTACTATCTATTGCGCGCAAAGTGGCGCAAGGACAAAGAATTAATCCCGATGAATTGAGCTTGCTTCTTTCTTTTGAAAAAATTGAAAAAGAAAAAGCATTCGTATCGCTACTGAAAAAATCTGCGGTTCCCCTCGCTTTAACTGTCGGTTTTCTCATTGCTGTTTTTCCTAGCAACACTGACAGTATTGTTAAAAATTTACCTCAATGGACAAACTTAACTGAACAAATGATTGCAGGAGCAGATTATTTTTGGAACATATTGAGCGAGCCGGTTGGGAAAGCAAATATTATATATCACCTGCCAAATATTATCCTCTACTCTTTTGGAGTTTTGGGTGTGAAAAAACTTTTTGACGCAATTGACAGGCGGTCATGGATAGACAGAGTGAATGGGGGCAAAAAGAGACTAACAGAGTTTGTATTGCGTGGAGCGACTCCTCTCTTGTTAAAAAAAGGACACTCGGTGTTATTTATGGGTAAAGGCGACTTTATTGGGATGCAGTTTGTACTAAATCACACTAAAAGCACGGTGGTTATTGGCGAGATAAAGCCAAGCGTTACTGACATATGGAATTATTACAGCCCAGACAGCGGGTATGACGACTTAAAAACAGTTCTGGAGCGCTCGTGCGGAAAAGAGACGGGGGAATATATGTTTTTCCCGGTTAAAGATGATCAGGTGTTTTTACCATCCCCTACCGCATACGACCTCTCGCCTCATAAATTAGATATTCTCTGCCAAGATATTCGAATGATTGAGAAGAATAATAAGTGGAAGGCAAAAAGAATTCTTATAGTTGGAGATAAATTTCACAAAAGTTTTGTTCAGTCTGAAGATAAAAAAGGAAAGATAAAAAATAGTGAAGACTTAATATCACTTGAGTCTATTTCATCAAAATATCCCAATGTAACGCTCGTTGATCCAACTGACATTGTGCTTTCTCACATTCTTGAAATTGCGAAAGGTAGAAAAATTGTATTTAGAGCAACAAAAGAAGGAATTATTGAGTATAAAAAGCGCTTTTACGATAGACTTGAGCTGCTTGGTTACAATGACAAGAACTTTAAGAAAGGAATATTAACTATTGGCTACGATCTTTTTGAAGACCAAACAGAACAGCAAACGCTCGCAAAAAAAGTTGATGACTACTACCCCGTTGTTCTCTCCAAAGGCGTAAAAGATGCGTTGGTTCGAAATGGTCATGGAAAGAATGATTTTATTTATGTTCCGGACTTGGTGTTGCAAACGCTTACAAAAAAGGCGGACGAGCAATAACTGGTTTTAGGAGCTTTCTTTTTGCTCTTCGGTTTGGATTTGGGGTTTAAAGTCGTTGTGAAGTCCGTTGGCGCAATCACATTCAGTAAGTGGGTGTGTGTAAAGCGGACAACTTTCCATCTGGCAGGTGCCGGGTACTTCACTAACCCCCTTACATCCTCCAGTACAAATATAGTGTTTCATAAAAATATTATAACAGCATTCCGACTAGAGTGCATATGCGCCGATTGGTGCTTCTATGTGATTGGAAAGGCGTATGAATAGAAGAGAGAACTAATTCTTGAGATCTTGTTCCCAAGGCGACATGAGTTGAAGGTAGTTTCCGTCAGGGTCGCAAAGCGTTGCTATCCATGCTCCGCCCATGTCATATGGTTCTTTTATAACAGTTGCGCCGTCAATTTTTGAAATTCTCTCAAATTCTTCAGCTACTTCTTCTGTTTCAAAATTAAATATAACTCTTTGGGGTTCTTTTGACTTTTCTTTTACTTCTGAATGTTCACCAATTGTGATAAAGGTGTTTCCTACTGACCAGCCGGACCATCCACCCTCTTCCATGTCAGGTGCCTTTTCAAAAACCATTCTGTAAAAAGCAGAGAGCTCTTTTGGATTTTGGGTTCCAATCATGATGGAGTTGAGATTTAACATACTTCAAGTATACGGTAGTATTTGAAAATATCAATCCGAAATTACGTAAAAAAGGTTAAAAAAAGGCGCCCCGTTATTGGGGCGCCCGAATTGTGGAAGCACAGCTTCGTGCCGGTTGTAACCGGTCGATGCTGTGGTAGCTCTAGCTTCCTGCTACCCTACGCTTTGTGCAGTCTCTGCTTTTTCGCGCATGCCGGCAAGAGTCATCCTCTCATTGGCTTTTGCGAATTCCTCGATGAAATGCTGCTTTAACTCGCCAATCTTGAGAGCGGATTCTGCCGAAATGGCGCCTCTCATTGCGCTATTTGCCAGCGTTTCAGCTTGATCGAGACAAGCGATGACCGCCAGATAAGAGTGCTCCATACTCGTGTTTGAGTCGATTCCAAGCATCTTGAAAAGCTCTACTATTTGTGGTTCTTTCTCCTGTGAAGGTTTTTGGTGCTTATTGGCTGGCGATTCTCTTTTGCGTTTCGCTTCCGCAAAAAGCTCGCATTGCATCCCTCAAGGGATTCTGTTGGTCACTTCGTTATCAGTGCAGCAATCCGGGCATTTGTATGAAATCTCAGTTTCATGCTCGTCTGCATAGCCGATGGCGGGCAAGGTGGCCATGAGGTCTTTTCTTTCAACCTCCAACACTGCCTTACAATCGCCGCAAGTGAATTTCTTGCTCCACCCATTTTTATTGGATGGCCGTTGAATAACTTCCAGTCCACTACCTCCTTAGCGCAAGTTAATTGTCAATCAAGAAGCATTGCTTCAAGCAGGTGGGATTATAACAAATTTAGGGGCAAAAACAAACTATAAGTCTTATTTTTTGGTCCAGCCGAATTCTGAGTAGGTTGTGCCATTTTTATAGCATTCTATGGTGCGTAGGGAGTTTTCGGTCAAATCTTTTGGTAAAGCGTCAAGCGAGAACCATTCAGCTTCACTCGCCTTTTCAGGTTCATTATTGTGCGGCTCACCTTCCCATTTTTCAGTGACAAATGAAAAATGTATTCTTTCGTTGTTGGTGAGTAAGTGACTGGCATTTACAAATTCTAAATCCTCTATTTCGACCTTAACGCCTGCCTCTTCCATCGCTTCTCTTGTGGCAGCCTCACGAGCAGTTTCGTTCCCGTCTAGATGGCCTCCAACAAGCGAATAGCTCCCATCACTCCATCCGGTATTTTTTCTTCTCGTCAGAAATACCTTTCCGTTTCTAACCAAAAGAATATATACGGCTCCAATTAGATGAAATCTATCTGAGGACATAACGTAATTATAACAGGGGAAACGACGAGAGTTTATTTGCGTCTAGACTGTTTTTTAAGATTTTCTTCGAGCCTGTATTTTACGATCTTTGTTACAAGGTCAAGTGGAAGTGGTTTATCGAGGGGAAATTGTAGCGTGCCCTTTCCTCCTTGATATTGCGCTGTTTCTTTTTTGAATGCTTCAATACCTCGTGGTGCAGGATAAAACCCTATATGGGTCTTATAACCACCAAAATGCACCAAATTTCCGTTGAGTTTGAATGTTGCAAGGCCATAAGCTATGGCCTCTGTAGCCTGTGGAGCTGCTTTGTGAATGGTTGAGCGCATTTGCTTTAAGAGCTTTTGAGTTGCCTCAGGAAATGATGAGATGTATTCGTCAATGGTCGTAATAGAAGTATTCATATGTTTGCCCCCGTTAGGAAAAACTGCCTAACGGGGTAAAGTTTACGCTTCCTTAAGAGCGCTTTCAAGCTTTCTCAGGTGTGCGACCCCATTTCTTTATTCTCGACTTCGCTCGTAAAATATTGTTCGACCTTGTGGAGAACTACGTATTCTCTTTTAAATCTTCAAGTACTTCATCAAGTCTGTTAAATCGGTGTTCCCATCTCTCCTTCATTTTGGTAGCCCAATTTGCAAGTTCATCTAATGA
>CAZKYX010000029.1:0-13072 GCA_964557125.1 uncultured Gammaproteobacteria bacterium | reverse complement strand
TGACCCACTCATCCCCCTCTCTATTTTCTAAAATTTTATCAGCCCAAAACATACGAAAATTATAAGCTAGTTAGCCTATCTTCACAAGCTACGAGTTTTTTTCAAGCATTAACTCATACTCCAATGCAGTTAGTATTGTATTTCTCCTTACATACCATTCCCTATCAAAAATTTCAGGATTTACCTCATCACCATTTGTCATCTGTCCAGTCCTTGTAAGTACTGCAAGGTTGCGGTTCCCAAACTGCAACCTTTCAGATGAAATACGCGCTTTACTCTCTACAATCAAGCTGCCCAAAATTAATTGCACTCTCCTACCTAGCTCCTCCTGTATCTGCCCGCATCTCATTTCATACTCGCGTTCAATTTCAGTTAATGCACGGTGTATCGAATCCGTATCACTACGAACTTGCTCAAATATAGATAGTGGTTGTTTTTCATTCATAAAATATCACCTTCTTTCGCCATATGTCACTTGATGCTTCGCCTCTCGTGCCATCACTTGTCTTACAGACACAAAAAACCCCTCTTTTGAGGGGTCCGTGTGCAGATACTTTTCGCCAAAAGAAAACCCCTCTAAGTAAAGGTTTTCTTTGTCTTATCAATAGTTAAATTGCGCTCAATAGAATTCAGTATTATTCCGCTATGCGTAAACCACACCTCATATAATTTCTGTTGTTCTTTCTCAAAATCTTTCACCAAATTTATGACCTGCTGAGGCTTCAACTCAAACCAACCTAGTGTTGAGGATACCACTGCTTTTTTTTGACTCTCAACTCTTTCCAGCATTACAGTTTCAGAGTTAAGACGATAATTAGGTCCAACAGGCAAGTATTGAGGCAGCATGCTCCTGTGACAACTAATAAACGTATCAATCTCCCCTTTTATATGCACCCCAGACTCCTGAAAAGGATTTCCTTCTTCGTATGTTTGACGCACGATTTGACTAACCATCATTCTTAACGGGCTCATTACATTTTTAGGTTCACTATTACAATTTTCTCTTTCCATGATTTCTCCTTAAATACGAAAAAACCCCTCGTGTTTTGAGGGGTTCTGCTTGGTCATGACACACAAAGAAAACCCCTATGAGGAGGCTGACTTCTTTGCAATTCTAACCACTTTATTATTCATGCTAATTTATTTCTACTATATTATAGTGTATTTTTCCAGCAGGTGCTTCTACTTCTATTTTTTCTCCCACCATTTTACCGATGAGAGCTTTTCCAAGAGGAGATTCATGAGATATTTTTTTGTCATGAGGATCTGCCTCCCACTCACCGACTAAATTAAAAATTTCCTTTTTACCATTTACAGCAACCGTTACTGTAGAGCCCAATTGTACATTTTTGCTACTTTTTTTAGCTGCACTCTCTTCAATAAGCTCTGCTTTTTTAATGATATCCCCAAGCTCTTCAATCCTTCCATCAATAAGATTAAGCTCCTCACGTGCTGCAGTGTACTCTGAATTTTCTGAAAGGTCTCCCATTGCACGAGCCGCAGAAACCCTCTCAAGTACTTGAGGTCTTTTTACTTTCTCAAGATCTTCAAGCTCTTTTTTTAGCTCTTCAAAGCCCTGTTTTGTTACAAATATTTGTTTTTTGTAGTCCATACATTAAATGCTTTCCTCAACATTTCTTATACAAGAAACCCCACTAAATAACCGGTGGGGAATTAGAGAGAAAGCATCATGGGTACTATACACAATACATAAAAATAAGTCAATATCCTGGAGTTTTAGTGATATTTTTTTGTTATTTTAGCCCCAAATCCTTGGATTACCTTGCTAGTTGATTATCCTGCTATGTTTGTCTGTGTTAAAATAGAAAGCGGCATCTTCTTTTCCCGTCCATTTCAAATAATTATATTTTTCCAAATAATTATCAAGTCGATATTCATATAATTCTGTAATAATTTTTCCTTTTTCCAAAGGGTGAAATTTAGCAATTTTCTTACCAACTTTTTCAAGTGTTTTGTGTCTTTTCATATACACGTTTTGTAAAATGTATAAAACATTTTCTAAAATGCTTAAAATACGTGAAGTATATTGACTCTTCTTTCTCGATAATTTTGGTATTACAATATTCGGAAAGAATTTGCTAATCCAATTGTTACTTGCTAGCAACCTGTTGTGAGTTGCATTTTTGTCATAGGTAACCTTCATCTGTACAATTTCATGTGCCATATACAGTGTCCTCTCACTTTTTACACACTGAAGAGAGTTATCTGCAACAAACATATTGGGACAAATTTTATTTTGCGCAACCTTCTCGTTTCTCTTTCTTTTTTGTCCTGCTAGCATAAGTGCTAAAACTACCAATAACCTTGTTAGCCACAGTCTGTTACTTTGAGTAACAATAAATAGATCTATATCATCAGCTAGTTCAGCGTTTCTCATTGATAAACTACCACTTACTCCAATGAGTTGAATGAAGGGAATGACTGAAATCAACTTGGTTACAACTTCTGCCCTAACCATCTTCTTAATACTAATCTCCTCCCTATCCTTTCTTTTTTGAATAATTTCTTCCCTATCCATAAGACAGTAGTATCCCTGACTTTCTTTAATGACTGGGATATCTTCAAGTAATTCTTTTAAATCGTTTATGTCCTCGAATCTTGAAGGGACATATTTTAAAATTTGTGAAAGGGTGAGTGGGTAAGAAAATACGTCAAAATAGGCTAGTGTTGCAATAATATTTTTTTCAACGTTATCTTGCATAATGTGATCTAATCTGAGTTACTCCTTTTGAAAGAGTCTCAACAGCGCTTTGTGCAGATGTATGGTCATTGTTAATCGAATTGATAGCGTTGCCTAGGTATATTTCCAAATCGTCATTCATTGCATTATCAAAGGTATCGGATGCAAACATGGTAGATTTTGCATCATCAGCTTGTTCAATGAAAGGATACACCAAAGAATTCGATTTTAAAAGAGGGGCCATAGATCTTCTGGGATAAAGGGAACCAAATAGTCTGGTTTTTGATTGGAGCGTATATAGTTTTTGCAGCGTTTCAGGCTTTGATAAATATTCCATAAGTTGGAATGCTTCTTTTGAATATTTGGTTTTACTCGAAACCCCCTCAGCCCAGTAACTAGCAACAGTTTCTTTTCTCCCCATTAGACTCGGGACTTTTACAATTTGATACGTTAAATCGGGCGCTTTCTTAGCATCGATATCAAATATATCCCAAGAATACCCAAAGTACATTCCCAAATTACCTTTTGCAAAGGCTAACTTGGAATTATCCAGAGTTGCATCCCATACATTATTATTCCCTTGTGAATAAGACGTATAGTATTCCAACGTTTCAACTGAATTTGTTTGACTTGCTCCATTTAAGTCATTCACATCAGCACCGTTCTGCATGAAGAGAAGTGAAACTATATCTGAAGCATGAGCGATATTCTCGTACGTTCCCAAAGCAACTCCTGCTTTTTTTATTTGACCTCCTTCAACAGTTGTTAGTCTAACAGCAATTTTTCTTAAGTCTTCCCATACAAGCGGATGTGAAACATTACTTTTTTCGAGAAGTCCGGTATTCACAAAAAGCGCAAGGGTATCAACCCCCAATGGAATTCCGTAATATGCACCATTATTTTGCATATCGCTCTGTACTGTTTTGTAATAGTCAGTTTCAAGACCGGTATTTTTCACGACACTCTGTGGAAATGGTAACAAAAGGTTCTTCATTTGGATGACCCAACTACTATGGAAACGTACAATGTCAGGACCGGTACCATTATTCATTCTTGTAGTCAACCTATCAATATATTTACCTAGTGCTTTTATGTCTTGCTTTTCATATTTCACCGTAATGTTTGGATGTTCTTTGTGGAAGTCGTCCAGTATGGGCTGAATAACCGTCGCATCTTCCCACACTCCCCAATAAGTTAACGTAACTTCACGGGGAGCAGAGCTTCCTTTTAATTTCGAGACAAAAAATATTCCAAGTAAAATAATAACTACAATTACAATAAAAATCCCTAAAATGAGTAAAATCTTTTTAATAACCCCTGAAGAGCCTACAGGCTCTGCATTGTAATGCGGATCTGCTTGTTGCAATGGAACTTGTGGATTTTGGACAGTGCTACCCTCCATATTTTTGAGTATAATGAGTATAGTATAATAGCTTGAAATAAAAAATGCTATGCATTCAGACTGAAAAATGAAAGGTTTAAATAAAAATAATTTAAAAACTGCGATTAAAAAAACTCATCACTATTCTAAAGCTCCTTTTTGGTTCTTGGTCGGATTTTCAATTGCTTCACTTACTCTTATATCTATTGTTATTATCTATTTTCAAACAACATACAAGGATAAGGCCATCCCAGGTATTTTTATTGAAAATGCCTATGTTGGTGAAATGACTCAAAAGCAAATTGAAAATATTTATGATGAAAAGAATTTAAAAATAAAGGATAGTGCATTTGTTTTTACATACAACGAGAAAGCTGCAACAATATCAGCGCAATCGTTACAAATTGGATATAACTCAAAACTCATGGCTGAACAGGCAATCCATCTTGGGAAGTCATCGAATATATTTGCCAACTTCTTCCTTATTATTAATTCGTATCTAAATGGAACAGTAATACATAATTCTTATTCGTACCACGACGAAAAATTAATTCAACTACTTGCACCTGTTCAAAAGGATATTTTTCTTCCACCTGTTGACGCGTTATTTAATGTTGAGGACAACAAGGTAACAGCATTCAAACAATCAGAAAATGGTCGGGATGTGGATATGAATAAAGTAAAAAAATTCATTGAAGACAGAGTTCCTGTAATGATTAAAGAGGAACGAGCACAAAATTTTGTATTGGAAATACCTCTGCTCGTCACCGAACCTGACGTAACAACTGAAGAAGCAAATTCCTTTGGAATTGTTGAGGAAATTGGAACTGGAAACTCCCGCTTTCATCACTCCATCCCAAATAGAGTACATAACGTAGCGCTTGCTGCATCAAGAGTAAATGGCATCCTCGTGAAACCAGGAGAAGAATTTTCGTTTGTAAAGTATCTTGGTGATGTATCTAAATATACAGGGTATGCTCAGGCATATATTATTTCAGGAGGAAAAACAATTCTTGGAGATGGAGGTGGAGTTTGCCAAGTTTCGACCACTCTGTTTCGAGCAATCCTAAATGCTGGACTTCCTATTACCGAAAGAAGGGCACATGCCTATAGGGTTGGGTATTATGAGGAAGACTCTCCTCCGGGAATTGATGCAACTGTATTCTATCCATCAGTTGATCTGAAATTCAAAAACGATACCGGTAACTATATTCTTATCCAATCCTATATCAATGAGGAAGACAGAGCATTGAGTTATGTTCTTTATGGGAAAAAAGATGGTAGAGAGGTAACACTAACAACTCCCATTACAACGGGTTATTCACCACCTCCAGAACCCGTATATCAAGATGACCCGACACTTCCAAAAGGAGTTACCAATCAGATCGACTTTGCTGCAGCCGGTGCGACAGTTGTATTTAATAGAACCGTAAAAAAGGAAGGAAAAATAATTATTGATGAAAAATTTGTCTCCCGTTACGCTCCTTGGCGAGCTGTTTTTCTTGTTGGGACAAAGGAAAGTTAACCCCAGTCATATTCTGCCAAATATATGAAGAAAAAAATAGCAATTTTTTGTGGAGGTCCATCCTCAGAATATGAGATATCACTCTCTAGTGCAAAAGCAATCTACAAACATCTCGACAAAAATGCGTATAATATTGCAATTTGTTTTATTACAAAAGATTTGCATGCAAAACTTATTAAAAATGGCAATCTTGATTTTGAAAACGATAAGACAAATACACCACTTTTAACTATTCTCAAACAAATTAAGAAAGAAGGATATCTAGCTTTTCTGGCTGGTATGCATGGGGAATTTGGAGAAGATGGAAAATTACAGGCACTCCTAGAATTTGAAGGGATTCCATATTCTGGTTCAAATGAAGAAGCAAGCGCACTGTGCACAGATAAAATGCGTAGTATGATACTTGCAAACTCCATCAATATAAAAATTCCAAATTCTGTATTTCTCAATATCCCCTCAGAGCTCGATTCTGAATTTGATGTTACTTTTCCAGCAATTCTAAAACCGAATAATTTAGGCTCGAGCGTTGGCCTTTCTATTATTAATAGTCGAGAAGAATTAAAAAAGGAAGCACTTAATTTAATAACAAAGTTTCATACTACACAAATTCTTGTGCAAGAGTACATTTATGGATTGGAAGTAAGTTGTGGCGCACTACAAAACAAGCAAGGGAAATTTACCCTTCTACCTCCGATTGAAATTCACCCAAATAAGAGTGTGTTATTTGACTATTCCTCCAAATACTCCAGAGGTGGTTCTCTTGAAATCACTCCGCCTAAAAATATTGATACTAAAACAGCGAATATTATCTCAGAAATTGCGACCAAGCTACATATTATATTAGGGTGCAAAACTTACTCAAGATCAGATTTTATTGTAAAAGGTAAGATGGTTTATTATCTCGAAACTAATACCCTTCCTGGTATGACTGACACATCACTCATACCGCAAGAGGCAGAAGCTGCCGGCATTCCTTTTTCATCACTTCTCGATTTTCTAATACAAAATAGTTTATGAAAGTGGTCAAAAGCGAAAATATTGGAAGTATTAAGTCAGAAAACAAGAAGGTTGTATTGAGCGGTGGTTGTTTTGACATTTTGCACGATGGACATATAGAATTCTTGCAGAAAGCAAAAAACGAAGGCGACATACTTGTAATTCTTCTGGAAAGTGATGCAAGGATCAAAAAAAATAAAGGTGCAAATAGACCCATTCATGGATATTCGCAAAGAGAAAAAGCACTTTCTAGATTGTCTTTTATTGATGTGATTGTTCCCGTACCGGACAGTGCAAATAATCAAACTTATATAAATGTTGTAAAAGAGCTTGAGCCTGATATAATTGCAATTACGAAAGGGGATCCTCTCACTGAAATAAAAAAACGGCAAGCAGAACTTGTTGGGGGGAAAGTCGTAGAGGTAATGACGAGAAATAAAAAATTTTCGTCTTCAAAACTTATAACAAAATGAAAAAAATATTAATTGCATACGGAGCTTTAGTTGTCGTAATTATTCTATTGGCATTTGCCCGCTTTAAAGGAGCAAGTATTATCCCCGGATTTTCATCAGGGGCTTCAGCTCAAGTGCAAGACAAAAAAATTAAATTATTGATTGCTGATGACGAGGAAGAAAAACGCAAAGGACTTTCAAATCGAAAAGAACTTAAGGAAGATACGGGAATGATATTTTTATTTGAAAAGAGTGATAAATATTCTTTCTGGATGAAGGACGTTTCTTTTTCTCTTGATCTAATTTATCTTCAAGGAGATACTGTTGTTGATATCATTAAAAATGTTCCCCCACAAGCAGGAAAGCAGGGCACTCTCCCTGTCTACACTCCTACGACTGATGCAAACAGGGTACTTGAAGTGCAAGGTGGATTTTCTGACAAAAATGGTCTTAAGATTGGCGATAAGATAAAGTTTGACGGAGTAAAATAAATTACCGATTTCTTTTTTTAAATATACACCCATGAGAATCCTAGCTATTGAATCTTCATGTGATGAAACCTCTGCTGCTGTACTTGAAAGAAAAGATGAAACCATTTCTGTTAAATCCCACGTTACCGCTACCTCTTTGGCAATGCATGCAAAAACCGGTGGAATAATTCCTGAAAATGCTGCACGAGAGCAAGTTAAATTTATATTACCCGTAATTACAGAGACCCTTTGTGAATATTCCAAAAACAAAAAACAAAAAACAATAATCAGCAATTGGGAAGGTGCAAGAAAAATTCTTGAGAACGAAATTGACGCGATTGCAGTTACCTCAGGTCCCGGTCTTATTGGAAGTCTCCTTGTTGGTGTCGAAACAGCAAAAGTTCTTTCCTATATATATGGAAAGCCACTCGTTCCAGTTAACCACCTCCTCGCCCACCTATATGCCAACTTTATTAAGAAAAATCAAGAATCAAAAAACAATAATCAAAACAACCTACAACCTACAACCCGCCGGACAGAGCCTCTGGGCGGCGCCTATGACCTGCAACATGAAACCCAAAACCCAAAACCTATCTCATTACCCTTCATCGGTCTTATCGTTTCCGGTGGTCATACTGACTTATTAATGTTCCAGTCGCATAATACCTATACATGGCTAGGTGGGACACGGGATGATGCAGCTGGTGAGGCTTTTGACAAAGTAGGAAGACTTTTAAATCTTGCATACCCTGCAGGAAATGAAATTGAAAGACGTGCTGGTCTAATAAAAAATCCTGAAATTATTTTTCAGAGTCCAATGATATACAGCAAAGATTTTGATTTTTCTTTTTCGGGACTTAAAACAGAAGCTATGCGATTTGTTACAAAACAAGAAAGGTTGGATGAGGCAACCATAAATCAAATTTGCTACGCAACTCAAAAAGCTATTATTGATGTTCTCATCAGAAAAACGCTCAAGGCAGTTGAAAAATACTACTGCAAAACTGTATTGGTAGGTGGCGGCGTAAGCGCAAATCAAACACTGAAGAGAGCGTTTGATTCAATAATCAATAATCAAGAATCAAAAATCAACATTAAGTTTCCTGAAAAAGAATACTCAACTGACAATGCTGCAATGGTGGGTGCGTATGCTTTAATGAATTACAAACCTGTTGAATGGGAAAAAGTAAACGCCAATCCTGAACTCTACTTTTCTTGATTGTCACTTGAAAGTTGTAATTTACTCCTATATACTTCCAACTTCATGACAAATTGGTATACCAGATGGTTGTGCTATACTGGTTTTTACCTGTTTTAAAAATATATGAAAGATCTAATACTTGTCGAGTCACCAACAAAAGCTAAAACACTCAACAGATTTCTTAAAGGGAAATACGAAGTTATGGCCTCAATGGGTCATATCCGTGATCTTCCTAAATCAAAACTAGGAGTTGATATTGTAAATAACTTTGAACCTCAATACATCATTCCAAAAGATAAAGGAAAAATGGTTAAGGAATTGAAAGCAAAAGTAAAGACATCTCAAAATATTATTCTTGCAACAGACCCAGATCGCGAAGGAGAAGCTATAGCTTTCCATTTACACGAAGTGCTAAAGTCGACGGCAAAAAAGGATGCAGAATTTACCCGTATTGTTTTTCATGAAATTACTCAAAAAGCCATTGAAGAGGCAATGACACATTCAAGGAAAATAGATTCTGATTTGGTATTTGCCCAGACCGCAAGAAGGGTTCTGGACCGAGTAGTAGGATACAAATTGTCTCCACTTCTTTGGAAAAAAGTTAAAAGGGGGCTCTCTGCAGGAAGAGTTCAGTCTGTAGCCCTTAGACTCATTGTTGAAAGAGAAAAAGAGATTGAAAAATTCGATAAAAAGACATTTTATCGATTGTTTGCGATACTCAATAAAAAAGGCGATAAGACACCAATAAATTTTGAACTAACAAAGATTAATGCAAAGGCAATAGAAAGTTCTAATAGCATTGTACTTTATGACGGTAACTATACATACGCGACCACCAATTTAGACAAAGAAGATGCGCAAGCAATTCTTGCTCATTTAGAAAAAGACAAACTAAAAATTACAAATATAGTCCAAAAAGATACCAAGCGCTCTTCATACCCACCATTTACTACGTCGACTCTGCAACAAGCTGCATTTCGAAGATTTTCATATTCTGGAAAAAGAACCATGAGTATAGCCCAAAAACTATATGAAGAAGGATACATTACATATCACAGAACTGATTCATTTAATCTATCCACAGAATTTGTCACAAGTTCTAGGGAATTTATAGAAGAAAAATTTGGAAAAGAGTTTCTCAGTCTAGATGTAAAAGTATTCAAAACAAAATCAAAAAATGCTCAAGAAGCACATGAGGCAATTCGTCCAACAAATATAAGACAGGATGAAAGTGATATTACGCAAAAGCTGGGACCGGATTTTGCAAAACTTTATAATCTTATCTTAAGGCGGGCAGTTGCTACACAAATGAGTGATGCGATATATGCATCTACAAAAATCGAAGTTGAATCAAAAAATGATGATAAAGTCTATCTTCTTGAAGCAAATGGGAGAGTCTTAAAATTTGCAGGTTTTTTGAAGATGTATTCGGTTAAAGACGAAGAAGTACAAGAACTTCCAAATGTTGATTTACATGAAATATTAGAATATGGTCAGGGGAATGTTTCAGAACATATTACAAATGCTCCACCCCGCTACAATGAAGCCTCACTTGTTTCATCTCTAGAAAAACATGGAATTGGAAGACCATCAACATATGCCCCTATTATGTCGACTCTTTTTGATAGATTTTATGTAGAAAAAATTGAAAGCAGACTTACTCCCACAAAGATTGGAATTTCTGTAAATGATTTTCTTGTGGAAAATTTTGGAGATATTGATGATATCGGCTTTACAGCAACTATGGAAGCCCGTCTTGATGCAATCGCAAATGGTGAAGAAAAATGGGTACCTATGTTAAAAGAATTTTATACTCCTTTTGATAAAGACCTTAAGAAAGCAGAGGGGGCTGAACATGTTGCTGTTGCCGTGGAATTTGCAAATAAAATTTGTCCAACAGACAGTGGTCAACTTGTAATACGGCACAGTAAATTTGGAAAATTTTTGGCTTGTAACAATTTTCCTGCATGCACATACAAGGAGAGCTATACAGAAGACACTGGGATACTTTGTCCGAAAGACAAAGGAAATGTAGTTCTTAAAAAAACGAGAAAAGGAAGAACATTTTTTGGATGCAGCAGCTATCCAAATTGTGACTTTGCTGTCTGGAAGAAAGAAGATATTCTAAAACCAAAAGAAGTAAGTACCCCTGCAAATTAGTATGGACATTACAAAACTAGGCGCAGAAGATTTGCGCGTAATAATTCCAACTAAAGAACAACTTGAAAACATCAAGAAATCCCGTCAAGAAATTTATATTGTTCTTGATAACGTTTTGGATACCTATAATATAGGAAGCGTCTTTCGCCTTGCTGACGCAGTTGGAGCAAAAAAAGTGTATCTCTGCGCAGGAAGTGAAACTCCTCCAAACCATAGAATAAAAAAAGCATCTATTGGCACATGGCAGTGGGTTGAATGGCAGCACTTTGCTGATACAAAGGCAGCGATTTCAGAAATCAGAAAGCAGAAACCAGAAATAAAAATTATCGCTATTGAATTAGACGAAAAAGCAATCGACTACACAAAAGCAGACTACTCTCTTCCAATTGCTCTTGTAGTTGGACACGAGAGTGATGGAGTTTCAAAAGAGGTTTTGGAAATGTGTGACACAATTGTCCAGCTTCCACAATTAGGGATTAATAAATCTCTAAACGTTATGGTATCTTTAGGAATCGTCCTCTACGAAGTTTTAGAAAAACAATCTTGACTATTTAACTTCACATGATACACTTCATTTATGAGCAAGGAGTCAACAGTTTCCGAAAACCAGTTTGAAAGCATCGTTACTCTACCTGAACGCACCAAATTTATCAGAGAATCCATTAATTCCATTGTTGATTTAATTGACCCTTCTGAAGATTTGAAGAGAGATGGTTTTTGTCTTACGCAGGTTTTCAATGATGTTGATGAAATTGAAGCAGGATCGTTTAACGTAAATTATTCTGGTGATGAAAATACACAACTACTTCATCTAACGAGATTCTACGGAAAACCATTACCTGACGGTTCAGCATTTGTGGAAGGAACCGGAAAAGATAAAGCGTTTGTAGTAGAAATGCAGTGGTGGAAAAAACAGGAAGGTCCTGAAGATTCAATACATTTCAGCGAATGGGATGAAAACATCCCAAAGCTTAGAGGGGAACATCCAAATACTAGGAAAGCCAAGTCAAAAATTGATAGTGCTCTTCATCAATTCAAAAGAGTTTGGGCATCCGATCCTTCTCCCATTAAAGAACTTGCGTAGTTTTACGACTTCACTAAACTAGATTGCCATTTCGAGACGAGTGTATCCAAATTCCTATTGCGATTGAGACTAACTGTGTTTGCCATTCTGCGCTTATCCTTTTGCGATTGAGATAAAGAGCGTTCTTTTAAACACTGGATTGCCATTTTGAGATGAGTGTATGAAAAAGTGAAACATTTGTCGTTAAGAAAAAGAAAAGTCGAATACGCACCGCTTGCATATGAGATTCTTTTCTTTTTTAGACAAGGGTGAGCTTTTGAATACTCGAAGCTCGTCATGGCAGAGGCTTTGGACACTTTCGCCGATACGAAAGTGTCGAACAGTTTTGTGGTAGAATATACTTCACTGTGAATACAGAACTGCTCATTATCTCCGTAATACTTATTCTTGGCTTTGGAATTGTTATCTATCTCATAACCCGAAAACAAACAAATCGAAATGACGCCACTGTCGTTGAGTGGCTCAAATCAATGGACAAGAGGCTTGATTCCAACTCTGCCGAAATGAACTCCAAACTTAATAGTGCAGCGAGTGCATTTGCATCAGTTCAAAAAAGCTTGGGAGAAATGTCTGAGATTGGACGCAATATGAAAGACTTACAGGAGTTCTTAAACTCCCCAAAGCTAAGAGGCAACATTGGAGAACAAGTCTTAAAAGAGCTCTTAGGGCAATTTCTACCTAAGGGTACCTTCAAGCTCCAATATAGATTTAAAACGGGAAGCATAATTGATGCGGTTATCATTACCGAAGCTGGAATAATTCCAGTTGACAGTAAATTCCCAATGGAAAATTTTAGAAAAATGCACGCAACTCAAGACGCTCGGGAAAAAAAACTTTATGAAAGAGAATTTACAAATGATGTCAAAAAGCATATTGATGCTATCTCATCAAAATATATCCTAACAAATGAAGGAACAATTGATTTTGCTCTCATGTATATTCCGTCCGAATCCGTATACTATGAAATTATTAATAACGAATTACTCTATGAACATTCATCCAAAAAAAGAGTCTTGGCGGTCTCCCCAATGACTTTTTATGCATTCTTAAAATCAATTCTCATTGGATTCGAGGGGCAAAAAATCTCACAACAAGCCCACAA
>CAZKYX010000028.1:6908-13733 GCA_964557125.1 uncultured Gammaproteobacteria bacterium | reverse complement strand
GTTTATTTTTGCGCCCTCGAAGGGACTCGCTGACGAAGTCGGCTGAAAGCCAACGACAACCTAATCGTTAGAACCGATGTGCTCTACGTTTTTCGAAGAAAAAGGAATGATGCATTGAGCTACTTGTTTATTTTTGCGCCCTCGAAGGGACTCGAACCCCCAACCTAATCGTTAGAACCGATGTGCTCTATCCATTGAGCTACGAGGGCAAAAATAAAAGGCCCTTCGAAACAATAAAGTTTCAGCCTCTATTTTACTATATCCCTATTTGAATGTAAATCAAAGGTTTGGCTATTGAAATTTGTTTCGTGCTTCGAATTTAGTAAATAATAATTTATAAATAATAAATTATAAATTAGTTAAGTCATCTTTCCTTTTTCTATGGAGTGGCCTCCAAAGGAGTTGCGCATACCCGTGAGTACTTTACCCGCGTATGAAGGGTTATCTTGTGACTGTTTTCTAAATTCAACTGACTCCCGAATTACTTTTACTGGTAGTCCCATTTCCTCAGCAACATTTGCTGTCCATTCTCCTTCTCCATTAAATCCTACAGCACCAGATATTTCATCCAAATCATTTCCATATTTCTCAAAGGCTTGAGCAAGCCAACTCACAAGACGGCTTTCAACGACACTCCCGTTCATGTAAATATCAGTTACTTTTTTAAGATCCAAATCAAAGGGGGACTCATTCAAAATGTTAAATCCCTCGGCAATTGATTGCATCATGCCGTATTCAATTCCGTTATGAACCATCTTCACAAAGTGACCAGCTCCGGTCCCTTCAAAATGCATAACAGCACGCTCCATTGAGTGAGTACTATCCCCCTCGCGCGCCATATCATCAAATAATGGTTTTAAGTACTCAAATAGTGTGTTATCTCCCCCAACCATAAGACACGCTCCATTCAGAGCTCCTCCGGGCCCACCTGAGACTCCGGCATCAATAAATTTAATTCCTTTGGCAACGAGTTTTTCATTTCTTTCTAAAGTTTTTTTATAAAAAGAATTTGCTCCATCCACAACAATGTCGCCTTCTGATAAATGCTCCACAATATTTCCTTCACCAAATAATATCTCATCGGTTGGCTGACCCGAAGGCAAAACGAGAAGAACAACTTTTGGAGTAGAGGAGAGCTTTGAGGAAAGTTCTTCAAAAGAGTAGGCGGGAGTAATTCCTTCTTTTGCAATCTCGTCAGTTACTGTAGATGTTCTATTATACCCAACAACAGTCCATCCTTTCTTTGAAAGGCGACGGGCAATATTTCCCCCCATTTTTCCAAGACCAATAATTGCTATTTGCTTTTCCATATTAAATGGCAATTTCAAGACGTTTTTTCTGCAAGAAGAAACTGCTTATAATTGCAAGCTCTTTATTCATATATTAATTTTTAATTTATAATTTTTAATTTGAAATCAAATCTTAATGCTTAAAAATTAAATTTTAAAAATTGATTAAAAATTTCAAATTTCGAATTTAAAATTATTTATTCTCCAATCCTTCTTCAACAATCTTCGAGTCCTCTAAAATTTTAGCAGTTTTTGGTTTATATTCAATGAGAGGAACTGAATCACTTGCCCATGAAGTAATAATTGGGTCAATAAATCTCCACATTGCCTGCACTTCCTCAGTTGCAACAAACAACAACTGATTACCTGAAATACAGTCAAGCAACAGCTTTTCATATTCCTCAACATATTGCACCTTCTTCCTTTCATCACGAAAGAGAAAGGCAAGCTTTTGCTTCTCCATAACAAAATCAAGTCCGGGCTTTTTAGACCAGAATTCAATAGTGATTCCTTCCTTTGGCTCTAAAGTAAAGAGGACACGATTTTTATAATGAACATGTGGAGGACAAAGACAAGGCTGTCTGTGCTTGAAAGTAACAATGATTTCTTTCTTAACAGAAAGCGCCTTTCCAGCTTCTAAAAGAATAGGGACACCTTCCCACCTTTTTCCAGAAAGAAATGTAGCCACTTTAAAATATGTCTCAGTCGTGGAGTTGGCAGCAACGCCTTCACTCATTTTGTAACCCTTAAATTGCCCCCTGTAAGTCTGCTTTTTTACTTGTGAAGCAGTGAGAGGAATAAGTTGCTGTAAAATTTCAGACCGTTTTTTTCTTACGTCATCAGCAATAAAAGTCTCTGGCTTTTCCATTGTTACAAAGGCAAGCATTTGAAGCATGTGATTTTGCCCTACGTCTCGTAGTGCACCAACCCCATCGTAAAAAGTAGAACGGCCTTCAACGCCAAGATTTTCCAAGAATTTAATTTCAATTTTCTCAATATATTTGCTGCTCCAACTATCCTCAAAAAGGTCATTGTTAAATCTAAAAGACAGAATATTTTGCAACATATCTTTTCCTAAGTAATGGTCAATTCTGTATATTTGCTCTTCGCGAAAGAGCTTACCCAAAAGCATATCCAATTCCAAAGCGCTTTTCGCGTTCTTTCCAAAAGGTTTTTCAACAATAACTCGGGTCCATCCTTCATCAGGTCCGCAGGGAAGGGTAAGACCTGAAGTATTCAAGTGTTCGAAAATCGACTGATAGTTGCTTGGAGGAACTGCCAAATAGAAAAGCTTATTTGAGCATGCCATCCACTCATCATCAACACGACCCAAGAAGGCCGCCAGCTGATTGTATGCATCAACCTTCTCAAAGTCACCCATTTGGTACACGAAATAGTTTAGGAATGCCTCAATATCAGCTTCCTTGAATTTTCTTTTGTGACTCCTCAGAGTCAGACTGAGCTGTTCTTTAAATTCTTCCTGTGTAAGATTTCTTCTTGAGAAGGCAATGATTTTAAATAGATTTGGAAATTTACCACTTACAAAGAGATTGAAGAGAGCGGGTGCAATTTTCTTTGCCATGAGGTCGCCAGTGGCGCCAAAAACAATAAAGACAGTGGGAATATTCCGTACGGTATTTGCCATTAATCTGTGTACATTGTATGTAAAAAGTCAGCTAGTATCAAGCTGACAATCGTAATGTAAAAACTCAAATTTAAAATTTAAAATCAAATCCAAATGTTTAAAAACATAATTTTAAAATTGATTAAAAATTAAAAATTTCGAATTAAAAATTAGTAGCGCTTTCCAAGCGCCTTCTTCTTTGCTGTCCTATTCACCCACCAGTCATCGTCTTTATTTGAAAACCACCACTCATCTGATTTTGTTGCAAGAATGGATTTTACGAGTGATTTTGCTTCTGGAGTTTTAAGACGCTTTACTGCCGAAGGAATCCATGTTGCGGCTCTTTTGTTACCAGTATCTTCCTCTTCTCGGAGCGATAATATCCATTCAATATTGTCAGCATCCTTTGCGAGAATTGACTCAGGCGATTTTCGCTCTTTAAACTCATTGAGTATCTCAAGAACGTCTCCACCAAAGCTCAACGTGTCAGTCAAATCCTTTATGGCACTTACCTCGTCACTTTCAGCATACTTTTGATGTACGTAATTTAAGTCACTTGTTCTTGCTTCTGCCAAATCGTGAAAAAGACACATCTTGAGTACCTTAAGAGCATCTACTTTGCCGTTCATTGAGGCAAGAACAAATCCAGCATACACAGTTCTGTTGATATGCTCAGCCACCGATTGCTGACCACTCCCCAAAAAGTAAAATCCGCTTCTTGGAGTTTTGGAAAGTATTCCAATTTCAAAAAGAAAATTGGCTAGCGACTTATTGTTTTGCTTTTGAGTTTGCTTTACCACAATATGAGGAGCAGGAGAATTCAAATTGATTATATACCATTTCCAGCAGAAAAAAATCAAAATTAAAAACTCGATTTTTTTTCTTCACTATCTCCAAGAGAAAGCATTTTCAGCCTATCCCGAGCTTCGGTTGTTTTGTAATAGTCTTTTACTAAGTCGTTATTTTTTTTAAGAATACCAGTTAGCTGATTTTTTTCTGCAGGATCTTTGGTGGTATCCCATTTAACCTTGTGAATGTTTTGTCTTCCACCTTTGAAAATGAGAAAAACACCAAGTGCAATAAAAAGTAGAGCGCCAGCAAGATAGAGTAGAGGGCTTTGTTGCTTTTCCAGCTCCTTTAGAGCTGCAAATACGAGGGCAAATCCACCAATGGTAAAACAAAACCCTAAGAATGTTTCGAGAATTCCCTTTTTCACACTTTAAACAGAATAATAAATTGCGAAGAATTATTCAAGTTAAGAAAAAAACAATTCCTTTAGCTTTCTTCTACCGGAGCTGCTTTTCCACCAAAGCTCTCTTTTCTTTGCGTCAGTAATTGTGTTAAATCTTTCGGATAATAAGAGTTTGAAAGGGTATCTGTGTCGAGTTGCTTTAGCTTGTCCTGAGTTGTGTTAACTTATTCTACGTTCTAGATTATTTGTATAACCCGTGTATGTTCTCCTATCCTTTAAACTAAGGAGGATATACACATAATACATCTTAGAAAAGCGGGCCGCCCTTGGCGAGCCTCGCTCAATTTTCCGATACAAGATAAAATTGAGCGGGATGGGGGAATCGAACCCCCCACTTCAGATTGGAAATCTAATGTTTTACCGATAAACTAATCCCGCTAAGGATATTCCGGGATGAGTGTGTCGGCAAGCTCTGCTTACCGATAAACTAATCCCGCAATAGGATTGCGCACTAATTATACCATTGAAGGATAAAGAGCTCAATATTTAATTACAAAAGGGTAGAGGGGAAATAACTTTTTCGGTTCACATTTTTATGTAGACGGTTGAGTTTTTGTCTTCCATTCTTCCCATTTTCCAGCCATAAAATAATCATTTGCGGTGTAGTCTATGAGAGCTTCTTTAGGTATCGACAAATTATCCAACCCCTCTGGGTAAAGCTTGAGGTACGCCTTGCTTATTTTTATCATATCGGTTTGGGAAGTCGTGCGTATCCATGGTAATACCTCGCTATTTACAATAAGTTTTTTCATCGGTATTCCTCTTTCACTCAGAACATCTTCAATCCGGCCCTCTATTAGTCCTAAATTAATTTTCTTCTGCCAATCTTCTACCTGCTCATCATTCATCGCAATTGTTTCAACCGGATATGCTATAGACTTAACGCTGCAAGGTATCTCTGAGAGCCCAGCAGCCATACTAGCCGCAACCCTGTGAGTGCCATCTTCTGCAAAGTACATAGGCCCGACCGGACCATTTATACCGACCAACTTAATTCTTTCAGATGGTTTGTCATGATGGAAAACGTGCTCCATCACCATCGGGCTTCCATCGCTTTCGATTATGTCTTTTGCAACTTCAACAATTCTCCCTTTCCTGTTGTCAATCTCAGATGCCCAGCTATCAGGCTTCTCCCAAGTTCTACCGACAACCTTATCGGTCCCAACCCACAAATATGATGGGCTCTGATTGACTCCAACCAAGGTATCAGTTAGGGTTCGAGAGCTCAGTTGGGGTCTTAAAGCAAGATCTTTGCGTCTTTCCTCAAGATCCTCAACGCTTAGATTTCGCATTTCTTGTGTTATTTGTCCATTGATTCGGTCATCAATATCTTCCGCTTTTTCAATAACGACCGGATATCTATCATTTAGCTCTTTAGTTGCTGGGGGAGGCACACCTTCTTCAGTCTTATTTTTTGGGCTAGCTGAAGGCTCTGGAGTAGACCTTACCGTTTCAAAATTTTCATCCATACTAATACTATATACCACTCGTTGTTCTCCTCAGTAGTAAGACTGCAAGCCTATGTGAAAGTTTATACAGTGACCAAGACATCAATCCAATTATTGTTTAGTCTCGTAATTCTCAAGTATCCGGTCAACATTTGTAATAAAGGGTGTGACGTGCTGCTCGGTCTCATAAATTGTATCCCCAGTCTCAAGCATATTAATAAGTCGAATCATTCCACCATGAGTAATAATTAGGACTTCCTTATCCTTGTGTTTAGTATTTATTTCTTTAAAAAAGGGAACGAGTCTTTTTAATACATCATCAACTGACTCACCGCCAAATGGTCTGTAATCAAATGAAGCAGTTCTATGCTTCTCTTTTAGCGCAAGCCCATTTTCCATTTCCTCCCATGCGTTACCAGCTAGTGACCCCATATGAATCTCTGAAAGAGCACTCTGAACAGAAATTGGTATATTAAGCTCTTTACCAAAAATTTCTGCTGTTTGTACTGCTCTTAAAAGGGAAGATGAGTAAATTTGCGAGATGGTCTTTGGAATAGTTGGGACTGCAGCTTTTGTTTCTTTGATTCCTTCAGGTGCAAGAGGCTCATTTAATTGACCGTTCACTTTTTTTTGAATATTAAGAAGCGTTGTTGCGTGCCTTAAGGTGTATATTTCCATTTAGAAAAATCTGTCGGGATAACAACCTCTCAGGTTCAGTTGTTGCGCTTCGCTAAACAACCTTAGACTTTATGAGCAAGATATGATTCTATGAAGCCACAGTCTTTGCATGCGTATTGAAACGTTTTAACTAAGTTTAATTTACCAAACTTCAACATACCAGACTCTATATTGTCAGTCCATCGCACACCTCTACCTCCACCAACTGCCACAGGCGCATATACGCCTATTGTCATATCAGAATTGCATTTTGGGCATTTTTTAGTTTTATCCATACTGTAAGTATCTTTCTTCGCTGCAGAAAAATCAAGGGGTTCATGTGATAGTGTTTCGGGTGAGTCTGGAAATCAACCTTACACTTCGCCTAAAAAAGTCGTAGACACTGAGCTTGTCGAAGTGTCGGTGGTAAGAACCCTTCGCTATGCTCAGGAACCTTCTCCCCTCCCTCATTTCATTCGGTCGGGGATAGAGGGCTCGAACCTCCGACCTCGCGGTCCCAAACCGCGCGCTCTACCAACTGAGCTAATCCCCGTA
>CAZKYX010000028.1:0-6808 GCA_964557125.1 uncultured Gammaproteobacteria bacterium | reverse complement strand
CTGAGCTTCGTCCAAAGGACGATGAGCCTCTGGCCCAAATCCCCGTTAATTAATAAGTCATTCCGAACTTGTTTCGGAATCTAGATCCTGAAATGAATTCAGGATGACAAATAATGTAGCAAATAAATATTTACTAATAACTTTATATTGAACGTCTACATTGTATCGTTTTTGAGGTGAAAAAACAATAATTCAAAAATATTGAAGCTAAAATTGCGATTTGACCCCTTGACAAACTTCATTTGAACGTGCATATTAGTATGGAAGCTCAGCTTGAGCTTAACTTCAGTTTAAGACAATTAAATTGAACTCAATCCAAACAGAAGGAGGTGAATTAAAAATATGAAAATGCAATTTTACGATGTTAAAACAAGAACCAAAGTAGATGCAGAAGTTACTGAAAAAACCACCTACCAAGTAAAGGGACAGACGAAATACGCTGTTAAAGGAAAGACTTCTGATGGACGAAACCTCACAAGATTTGTTAGCAAGAGTGCTTACGATTCTTTGGGAATGTAGTTCTTCTACTTTCAAATCAATGTACGAGACACAAAAACTTGTACATTACACTTAACATTAACAGACCTTAGAGGTCTGTTAATGGTGTATAAACCCCTTTTTATTCTACCCAGTTATTGACAAACGCGAGTCAGTCGCATATACTAAATGCAAGTAACTTGCATATGAGTACCACAGATAACAAATCCATTATTCAAACAAAAGGCCTAAAAGCAACACCAACACGGCTTGCTATTATGCGGGTTATGGAAAAATCCACAAAGCCCCTTGATGTCTCGGAAATCTTACTTCGCCTGCAGGAAGACCAAAAGGTGTACGCAGATCAAGCAACAGTCTACCGAATTGTTGATGCATTCTATACAACAGGCATAATCAAAAGATTACAGTTTCAAGATTCAAAGGTGCGATATGAAAGGAATTTGGAAGACCATCATCATGTAGTGTGCTCGCAGTGTGGCAGAGTAGAGGACATTATGGATTGCTCTGTGGGAAAATTAGAACATGAAATATACAAAAAGAAAGGGTTTAAGGTAACCGGTCATTCGTTAGAGTTTTTTGGGCTGTGCAAGTCTTGCCAAAATTAGGGTATGAATTTATTTCTTTACATAATTATTTTTACAACAATAGGAAGCATTGTTTCTCTTATTGGTGGCATATTGCTTCTTTTAAAACCTAAATTCACGGAAAATATCTCACATTTGCTTGCTTCGTTTGCAGCTGGCGCTCTTTTAGCTACGGCTTTTTTTGATCTTTTGCCTGAAGCGGTTGAAGAATCTGCGCATTTGGGTATTGAGGTCGGACAACTGTTTGTATGGGTATTGGTTGGAATTTTATTTTTCTTTCTTTTTGAGAGAACAGTCCACTGGTTTCATCACCACCAACATGAGCATGAAAAAGAATCGGCAGAACCTGTAGTTGCTTTAATTATAGTTGGTGATACAATTCACAATTTCATTGATGGTGTTGTAATTGCTGCAACTTTTCTTGTCAGTATTCCTTTGGGAATAATAACAGCACTGGCCGTAGGAGCGCATGAAATTCCTCAAGAAATAGGGGACTTTGGGGTTCTCTTAAAGAAAGGCATGAAAACCAAAAAAGTTCTTTTAGTAAATATTGTAAGCGCGCTAACTGCACTCCTTGGTGCTGTTCTCACGTTCTTTGCTGGTGAGAGAATAGAGGGGTTAGCGCTCATTTTCCTACCCATTACAGCGGGCTTCTTTATTTATATAGCGCTTTCGGATTTAGTACCCGAAATTCATCATGAAAATAGAAAAGGTTTTGCTGTTAAAGAAACTGTAATGTTAATTCTCGGAGTAGTCGTTGTGTATTTTGTAATAAATGCTGTCCATTCTCTAGGACTTCACGAAGAAGCTCAAATAGAAAAGGTAAATCAAGTAGAAATATTTGTTCCCGGAGAATCTTAATCGAAATTAGTTAACAACCAAAGTGCCTTCCATTCCCATTTCCCTGTGCTTACCAACGCTGCAGTAATATTTAAATGTTCCTTTTTTGCTTGCAACAAATTCGACGGTTTCAGAAGCCCCATCAGCTAACTGTTTTGTTTTAACGTTTAATTCATCAATGACAAAATCATGGAATCCTCCAGTATTCTTAAATACTATTCGTACTGTGTCGCCTTCTTTTACCTTAACTGAGTTAGGAGCATACTTGAAGTTACTTCCGGAAATTTCGATGGTCTTGACATTTCCTTGCTCAACATTTTGCCCTTCCATAACTGCATCTGTTGGTGCTGTAGATGGAGACATAGCATCCTCTGAAGGCTCCATACCTTCCATTTGCTCATCTTCAGACATTTCATGCTGTGCCTGTTGCTTTTGCATCATGGTATATCCAGCAGCACCACCTATAACAAGAATAACAATGATGAGTCCGATGAGAATTGGGGAAAGGCCTTTTTTAGGAGTCGCGGGTGTCTCGTTTTCCATAACGATACTATGTCATGAGAGTACTTTTTTGTCAAGTCAGTTACTCTCCAACAAAGCTTAGCTTTCAGAGCAAAGCTAAGCTTTTGATACCCTTAATGTAAAATCAATTTCAAATATTTCAAAAATTAAAATTTAATCTAATCGATTAAAAATTAAAAATTTATAATTAAAAATTGGAGAATGTGGACCGGAAGAGATAGGACGCGTTACTTCGCAACGAGCGTAATCTCAACCCCTTGACATGCGACGGTATGAAATACCTAGTGCCCTTGTGGCACATGGAGGTTTCAGTGGACCCACCGGGAATCGAACCCGGAACTTATCCATGCCATGGATATAGTATACCGTTTGCCTATGGGCCCTCTTATTTAGATAATAGTAAATAGGGAATAGAAAATAGTCAAGAACTTGTCGTAAATTCCCTATTCTTCGAGTGAGCAAAGCGAATCGAGAAGTCTTCAGCAAGAATAGCCTTTGACATTCTTGTATTATAGGTTTATAATCCCTTCAATATGAGCATGGAATCCTTTTCTAATTATGAAAATGGTAAAGTTCCTGAATATGTTTTAGTTCAGGACGTGCTCTCCCGCGCCCTTGAAAGTGAACAAGTAGTCGATATTGTAGGGTACGATTTCCTGATACCTCACCAACCATATACAGCACTTTCTGATCGAGTCGTTTCAAAAACATTTCCAATGGGAATTGACCATGGACTTGTAGAAATCTCTCCTTCTAAAGTAGCAGGCAACACCCATAGACTTTCACTTTCAAAAGTTCCGTATGAGAATGTACACAAGCTTTATCTTGTGGGCTTTCCATACGGCGACACATCCGATTATGACAACGCCATTTCTGGAATTACTTCACGGGAAAACGATGAAGTTGAGGATTTTTGGGACAATGTCAACAATTCAGACGATGAACCAATGCCGGAATACCCTCCATTTAATTACGGGGACAATATAGAAGCACATGACAGAAAAGTAGAACGACATATGGTTGAGTTTGATGCTTGGAACGAAAGACAAAGCAGAAAAAGTGAAAGACAAATTCAAGAGGCAAACAAAATCACAAATAGATATCAACGGATGCGCGATAGAGCTCAGACCGAAATTGATACGGTAACAAGACATAACGTTTCCTTTTTTTCCGCCAAGACCAATAAGGAAGAGCATAATACTGCAGCTGTAGATTTCTGGACCAACATCACGACAGCAAGTCTTTACCTGCCATACAATCCAATTTCTTTTGATGATTTCAAAGACAAAACGGTATTGCTGGTTTTTCTAGATTTTCTTACCAAAGAAATGGGGTCAATAGACAAATGGGCTGAATATTTTTCTTCTTCTCAATCTCATTTTCCAATCCAACCACGTCTTGCCATCATGTCAAAAATACAAACGCTAGGAGGTAAAATAGAATGAATGAAAGGTTAAATTACACAGAAAATTCCTTAGAAAACATTATTTCTTCAGCTGAGGAAATTGGAGTACTTGTAAATATTCCAGATGTTACCACCTTTCAACCTGTTTCTGTTCCCGCTGATGTCGAGCATAAAACTGGTTATATTTCCTACCCAGTTATTGAAAGGGTAATTCCCATTTTTAACACTGTTTCATTTCATGCAGAAGAGTCACGTGAAGCTTTTAGCGGTACTCTTGTCAGATACTCTTTAAAGTGTGAATCAGTTCCAGAAGATTGGAGTGGAAAGATATTCGCATTTGCAACAAGAAGTGAGCGAGGAAGAATTTTATGATAATTATGAAGACAATGATAATTATTATGAGGACAGTGAGAGTCTTGGAACAAAGACTAATTTCCATCTAGCTCTTTCTCCAATCGTAAGAGGTGAGCCAAATGAGGCAGTTTTCAATATACCTGAAGAGAATACTAAAAATCAGTTAACGCTTTTTGTGCCACATGTGCCAATTCCTTTTGAGCTAATTCGTGGAACTGAAGTTCTAAGAGCACTTAAAAATTCAGTCATGAACAATGCGCTTGATACAGACCTAATGACTTTACGAGAGTGGAGCAGAATGAGTATGGACATGTCAGTACCAATACAGACAAGACTCACTATAGTATCAGCCCTTGATGACTACAAAGTACTTCATCCAGAAGCAAAGGAGGCACTGAAATAGCATGAATGAAAGATTAAATGAATTTGAAGAATTTTCCTCAGGATTTGAGGAAGAAGGTATGGGTTTTGAGAGTATTGAAACACAACCCTTAGAGCTTTCTCTTTTTGAAAGAACTCCTGTCCAAAAACTTTTGGATGCAGAAGTTATGGTAGAAATTCCCAATTTCCCTTATCCAACTAGTGATACTCCTATTAAATACGAACTTGGTGATACGAGAATTGAAATCAAAACAAACATAAAAGAGGGTAGGCATATGCCAGTCAGCGTAGCACTCCAAACAAGTTCTGTTCAGCCACATCAACTCTATTTACTTCAATACGCACATTACGATTCTACCAATCGCTTGGATTACCTAAATAATATTACTGAACGGTACGAGTCACTTGTAGCAAATCTTTCAACAGCTCATAGGGAAGACCAAGAGAAATATCCTTATGGAGTTTCGCCAATAGTCGACAGAATCCGAGAAGGAAATAATAAGGCACACAAAGAACAAATGGATAGAATATTCGCACAGCAAAGTGCGAGAATTGATCAAGTAGATCAAATTTATCCTTGGGAAAGAAGTGATGTGACAAAATTGGGAATTTCAAAACCAACGGCAGACAGTAAAAGCATAGTCTACTTTCATACTGAAGATATGCCAGCAGAAGATTATCTTCGTCTTCCAGTCAAAGCATTGCCATTAGAATTGCTAGGAGACAAAGAAATTCTTGGTCTTATACTTGAAAATATTGATACATCTCCTGAATCAAAAGTGTTGTGGAATCTATTTCTCAAAACCAACCAAAAGAATTTACCCATCGACGCATACTTGCAAATCTCTACTGTTTTACAAGCTGGGAAAGCGAAAACACAATAATGGAAAGAGAAACAATAGAACAAAAAAACGTAGAGCAAGCACGCCAGCGTCTTAAGAGAAGATACTCAGAACTCTATAATGAGATTGGCGTTGAGAGACTATTGCGAGACGTTCAGAATTTTAGCTGGAAAACCGGTGAAATTGTTTTTACGGATAGAATTGATACCACCCATTATCCTTCCCAAATGGGCTCATCTCCTCGTGACCGAGCTTCTTCTGGGAGACCTGAAAGAACTGACTACAGATATCTGTTTGGCTACAGACTAGAAGCTTCCGAGATGGACCTAAGAGCCTACATTTCTGTTGCTTCAAATCTTGCAATTCACCCAAATGACATGGGAGCAACTCTCAACCAACTCTATATGCTAAGCTTTCACTCAGACACTGGAGTTACCGACAGTATCTCTACAAGAGGAGTTAATATGAGGGACGCAAATATCAGAATGCGCGGACTACTTGCTCAAGATGAAATTAATAGAAAAAAAGAGCACAAATACCCTTTTGATTAACTATGGAAAACTGGAAAAAAATATTAAAAGACGCTGGGGGCAGAATGGATAGTCTTTCTCCCGAAGCAAGAAATGCTAAAAACTTGGAAAATCTTAAATCTACCCTTGAACTCGATATGGCGTCTTTGGGGTTACTAGCAACACTCACTGACGCAAAAGATACACTTTGGAAAAGTGGAATTATTGAAAAAATCAGCGAGATAAAAAAGCACACGACAGAACATTCTAGAGCCATTTCTGGCACGACATCTCAAACTGTACATAATGAGCTGTACTATGGCTACAAACTATCCAATAGCGCATCCCAGAAACGAGATCTTTCTCTTCTTTTTATTGTTGACCTTAGTAGGCTGTATTCTTTTGACACCGATATACCAATGAATGCTTGGCCGGAAAAAAAACCATTCAGAAATTTACATATGAATGGAGCAATTCCTGAAGAATCACTTACTCTAGTTGGACCATTAGATTCTCATGATTCAGTAAAAAAACTCAAAATGAAAACATTTATAGCAAAGGACGCGAAAGCACGGGAGTTCTTATAATTATTATGGAAAATTGGGAAGAAATATTAAGAAAAGAAAACGCTAGTAAAGCGTTTGAGCAAGATAATCGAAAAAAAGTACTGTATGACAAGGCGCGCAGGTTATCAAACGAAACTATATCTCAACACTATCAACCAATGGCCAGGCTACTGAGGGTTGATGAAAAACTTCAATCAATACGAGACAATGTGTGGAAAGCAGGATCACTCTCTATCGTAAACGACCTAGTATATTACCAAAATTCTTCATACAACTTTATAGGAAATAGCAGAAGCAGCAGTGAGGG
>CAZKYX010000027.1:3769-14808 GCA_964557125.1 uncultured Gammaproteobacteria bacterium | reverse complement strand
CTTTAATTCTTGACAAGGTGACTCAAAATACCTAATACTTAGTATTAGAGGTAAGGGGGCAAGCCCCCCGAAGCTTTGGCGAAGGGGGGTGACTAATTTTTATGCAAGATGATGATCAAGTAACACAAGACGATTCTGCAACACCACAAGACGATGCGGCTTCTCAGCCAGTTGTTGAAGAGGAAACACCAGCAGAAGAAGCTCCAGCAGAGCCTTCAGCAGAGGAAACACCAGTAGGTGATGCTCCAGCAGCCACTCCAGCGGGAGTAGATGCTCAAGGACGCCAACTCTTTACAACTGTGTGTTCTAATTGCGGAAATGAAACACAAGTTCCATTTCAACCCGCAGCGGGAAGACCAGTATTTTGTCGAGATTGTTTTATAAAGAAGCAACAGGAAAGTAGAGGGGGCAATTAGGTATTTTTTACTCTAATACCCCTTTGAAATGAAAAAAGGCTCGCTTTAAGCGCGCCTTTTTGGGTTTGTCACGATAATTTTTTCACGAAAAATACCCTTAAATAGCAAAAAAGTTCGCGTTTGCGAACCTTTTTGCTTTTGGAACAACTTGCTATTCTTAGCAAAACATTCCTCTAATTTCATGTCCCTCTGCTTTCTCCGGTCTAGACGGAGTTGGTGTCGGCACACGGCCCGCTCTTCGGCATCGGATCCAATCCCTCAAGCTGGACTAATTATAAGTTAAAGGTTTTTTGCATGATTGTCAAGAGATAATGATGAGTATCGTTACGGTATAGGAAGGGTGAGTTCAAAGTTGTATAATAAAGGTCTTCATGGATTACGAGCAGGATGAAATGCCCAGAGAAAAGTATTTTTTGGGTGTAAGAATTGGAGTTGTTTTTGTTATTCTTCTTCTTGTTGCTACTTTCTCATTCAAGTTTGTAACAAAAGCATTTTCGAATGAAGGAATACGCCACGTTTTTACGGCGCCAACCCCAAAACCTTCGCCTACAGCTACCCCGACCCTTACCGCAACGCCCACTCCTAGCCCAAGTCCCACACCAACACCAACTTCCACTCCCACCCCAACACCAACAAATACGCCTACACCGACGCTGACCCCAACGCCTGTTGATGTAAATGGTGATATTTGGGAAAAAATCGCCGATTGCGAATCACATGGAAATTGGAGTATTGATACCGGAAATGGGTATTTTGGTGGACTGCAATTTTCCCAAGGTGCTTGGGATTCCGTTGGTGGCACCGGTAAACCATCTGATGCCTCAAGAGATACACAAATAGAAAAAGGCAAAGCTCTACAACAGAAAAGAGGCTGGGGAGTATGGGGAGAATGCGCAAAGCGTCTCGGCCTGCAGTAAATTATTCTGATATTTCTTCGTTTTAACTTACATCAAGCTAATTCAGGCTCAAATTTTTTTGATTTTTGCTCAAAATGTGGTATTATGTACTGCTTTTCCGTCCCATAGCAAATTTGCAGCTTTTGTGGACGTAATCGGCACATTGAAAATCTGTCAGAAAGGAAGGTAGCCTATGAAAATAGGTAAAAATCCAAAAAATCACAGGGGGAACAAATGTCGGGTCTCAAGATTTGGCTAATAATAGCCATTTCAGTATTGTTTGCTTTGCCTCTAGCAGCTGTTTCTGCAGCATCAGGTACATCGTTGGGCGAATACGAAGCAGAATGCGACAAGAACGAGGTCACCGTTGTTGAATGGGGACCCAACAATCAGTTCAATGCCATATCCATGCGCAATGACAGTCTAGCAGACTGTGACCTCAATTTTGGAGCGTACTACACACACGGACATGGAAATCTTGGTGAGGGTTCTCAGACACTGATTGGCTATGCGACAAAGCTCGCAAAGCCAGGTGAGACGGTAACGCTTGTTATCATCCAATACAATCAGTCAAATAAAGACTGCAAAGTTCAATTGGATGCAACGGCGACTCAGCCCGGTACACCGTTAGCAAGCGGTGGTAATGATGACGAACCAGAACCATCCTACAACGGTGGACCTTTTTGGGTATACCCCAATCCGCTTACCGTTGGTAATCAAGGATTGCAATACAATTCGCTTGTTGAGGCCCATAACGAAGGGTATATTGACGAGTGTGTTGTAAACACGCCAACTCCGACTCCGACGAGTACGCCTACGGCAACTGCTACTCCGACTAGCACAGCAACGCCAACAAAAACAGCTACTCCTTCGAGTACACCAACCAAAACGCCGACCGTGACTACTACACCATTTGTGTATTTCACGCCGACGAGTACGGTTGGTACAACAAGTACGCCGACGGCAACTGTAACACCAACCAAAACAAACCCGAGCGCAACCCCGACTCTCACAAAGAGTCCGGTTAGCACGGGCACAACGCCTGTGGCAAATCCCACACCTGTTGCACCAACAACGGGTACGGGGCCAATGTCACAGGAAGAGGTTTTGTTTGGAACAGCGGCCTGCATTGTGCTTTTGTTGACAACGATGTCGCTTTTGCATATCGTTGGCTCGTATAAAAAAGGGCCCTAATACAATCTGACAGATCTATACCGGTGCTTGGTAGGCCATTTCCTACCAAGCACCGGCCAACTTACAATTCTTATCCACTCTTGACACACTAAGCACATTGTGTGCATTCTATATAAGTAATACATGAGATTTTTAGCGTCTTTATTTTTTATTCTAAGCATTCCTATTGTTGTGTGTCTTGCAACAATCCAATTTGGCGGGATTTCAGAATCTTCAGTAAAAAAAGCACTTGCCGCATCAGGGGCGTATGATTTTGCATCAAAGCAAATTTCTTCACAGCTCGCTCTTCCTCAGGGAGACAGCGCTACAAATGCCATATTTAAAATAATCAACAATCGAATTACCGGAAATTATTTCCAAGAAAAAGTAGAGACACTGGTTGATGATTCATTTGCATATATTAAAGGTGAGACAAAAGAAGAGCCCGTGATTTCGTTTTCAGAAATTAAAGATGACATAACAGCCAAAAATCCTCAACTTCTCAATTCCCTTACTGACATCATGACTGAAATGAAAAACCAGCAGGCTCAAATGCCTGAGATGCAAGACGAAATGGGTAACAGTTCAGGCAAAGAGGAAGAAGACTCAAAATCTATTGAGAAATTTATCCAGAATGATTTTAAAATATCATATGGAAAGCAACTGCAGGGATTAAAGACTGCGTATACTGTTATAAGAATTGCTTTTCCTGTTCTTATCCTTCTTGATATTTTGTATCTTTTCTTACTATTCTTCCTATCAAATACGAAAAGACAAAAGTGTGCTTGGCTTGGGTCAACTCTTCTCATCGCTGGCATATATGGATATATGTATGTGTTTGCGGGGACATTCTTAATTGACGCTATTTTGCAGGCTTTAAAAACACAGCAAAGTCCATACGTTACAATTCTCACGCCTATTATTACCGGTTTGACAGTAGACTTTTTGGCCCTTTTTAAAAGTTATATGACCCTTGTCAGCATAGGAGGAGTATCAGTTGGAGTAGTGCTTATTGTACTTTCATTTGTTTTTAAGTCCTCAATTGCTCCTGCTCCCAAAAAAGTAACTCCAAAGAAAAAATAAGATTTGCTATTTATTTTTCATTTTGTTTTAATGTAACTGCATTAAGAGTTCTCAACCATTGGTTGGGGCGGCAACCGTCAATTTACGGTGCCACACACTAGAAATAGTAGATGCGTTCTTCGTTCGTCGAGGGGAAAATTATGAATAACTACTTATTTACTTCAGAAAGCGTTTGTGCAGGACATCCCGATAAAATTTGTGACCAGATAAGTGATGCTATTGTTGATGCAGTACTTACACAAGATCCCAATGGTAAAGTGGCGGTTGAAACGCTGGTTACAAAAGAAAAAATTATTCTAGCTGGAGAGGTAAATGCAAAAGCAAGCGTCGATTTTGAAAAAATAGCTCGAAAGCAAATTAAACGACTTGGATATACACTTCCTGAATTGCAATTTACTTTTGAGTCCTCAATTGAGTGTTATGTGCATTCTCAATCTTCAGAAATTGCCGTTGGGGTAAAGAAGAAGGGGGCTGGGGATCAAGGAATGATGTTTGGATTTGCATGCAATGATACTCCTGAGTTAATGCCGCTTCCCATAACACTTGCGCATGCACTAACAAGAGGGATAGATGAAGCACGAGAAAAAAATGTTCTTTCATATTTAAGACCTGACGGAAAAAGCCAAGTAACGGTTGAATATAAGAATGGAAAACCGAATGCAATCAAAACAGTGGTTTTGGCAATACCTCACAACGAAAAAGTAACCATTGAGAAGGTAAAAGAGGATGTTTATAAAAATGTTGTTTTACCAGTGCTTGCAAAATATGGTTACAAGATTTCAATTGATAATATTATTCTGAATGGAACAGGAGTTTGGCATTTTTCAGGACCCTCCGCTGATACAGGCGTTACTGGAAGAAAAATAGTTGTTGATACGTATGGAGGATATGCACGTGTGGGTGGAGGAGCATTTTCTGGGAAAGATCCATCAAAGGTGGACAGGAGTGGTGCTTATGCTGCGAGGTTTCTTGCAAAAAATATTGTAGCTGCAGGACTTGCAGATAAAGCAGAAGTGTCACTTGCCTATTTTATTGGTGCTAAAAAACCGGTGATGCAGGAAGTTGAGACTTTTGGAACTGAGAAGGCAAGTCAAACTGAAATACAAGAATTTATGGATAGAATTCTTAATTGCTCCGTTGAAGGAATTTTGGAAGGACTGAATTTACGAAGACCTATCTATCTTCCAACTGCCGCATACGGCCACTTTGGAAGAAAAGAATTTTCTTGGGAAAAAGTAGTTTAAGCACTACCCAATAATATTCCCCTTCTCATACATTTCCTTTTTATGTAAGTAATCACCTTTCTGTTTTATGAATAAGGGTTCTTTGAGCAGATAATCAATTGTCTCCTTATATTGTTTCTTATCAAAAATAAGTGGGAGGGTAATATCAACTCCTGCGTCCGTTTTCCAATCTAATACTTTGTGTTCTTTGTCACCTTCTTCAAAACCAAAACTGTCATATGCAGATTTCCAGATTATTTTGTCCTCTGTGTGTTCTACCTCAACATAGGCACCATCATGATCAATCATATTGCAAGAAGTACAGGTAAGAATAGGAGCAAGCCCTTCGTTGTAATAACTGTATTCAAGACCTGCTGGTTCTATTGCCAATTTCAATTTCTTGCCATCAATGACTGGCTTAAATGGTGCAATATCAGGAGTAATATATTTATCCTCCAGAATTGAGTAGCTTAATGTATTCATGTGTATATTATACAGCCTATAGGTCTAACTTCAACTGAAACACAGTATGCCAGTATAAATTCATAGAAAGGTGCTAACCTAATGCCTAGGTGCAAAGCTGTAAGCGTGCAACCGGAGGATACTTTTTTTGAAAAAAGTAGACTCATAGTTTGACTTTTAGCCTCATTGACAGTATAATGCACCATCTCCTTGAAAAGTTGTCTCAGGTTTTTTCATGCCTGAAAATAGCTTTTCCGGGAAATGTACATTAAAAAGTCGGAAAGGAAAAAAGTGACGACAAAAATAGTCTCAGGCCTCACCATTCAGGTGATAATGTATGTAGCAATATTGGCCATATACATTCAACCAAGTGCGGTAAAAGCTGAAGTTTCTTGCAATCAAGCAGAGCTTTCAGCTGCACTCACACAAAGCTTTGTCGTTGAAGTGACTAATTCAGGGTCATCAGGACCATGCAATCTCACATACCTTGTGTATGATATGCACGGCAAGAATAGCACAAAAGAGGGACCTTTTGATTTATATTCGCTAAAAGCGGATGTTATCAGTCCGTTCCAAAAGAAGGTGATTGACCTTGATAGAACCTATGACATGCAGTGTAAAGCGTATGTTGTGGTTTTGGTCAATTGGAACGCTCAGCCGCTTTCTCAACTCACAGAGACCATCAAATATCCTGATGTAAACATCATTGGGAAGCCAATGGTACGTGGAGAGAAAAGTTGTGCGGTGTTGGCATCTGCCAGTACACCAGTGGCAACAAGTATACCATACGATGTTGACAGCCCAGTTAACAAAAACGGAAATACAGGGAGCAACACGATTATTGTTACCGGTGACCAACCCACAGCTGTTTTGCCGGAAAAGACAGCAGCTCCCCTTCCACCGAATACCGGTACTAACCGCCTTTCGAAAAAGGGAAGCAATCAAAAGATTGTTTTTGGTGCAGGAGCAATGACTCTGGCAGGAGCTTTAGCAGCACTGTCATACAAGCGACGAGTCAGATAAAGGAGAGATAACATGGTCTTTGTAAAAATTTTCGGTGCCATCATTAGTGCTGTAGTTGCGTTGGCAGGTTCTGTCATCGCGATTCGGTATTTTCGGGCAAGTAAGGAAGTCAAGTTCCTGATGGAAGCTTCTTGCACTGATCTTGTCGGAACCGATGAGGAGATCAGGGAAGGTCAGACTTCACGCGATAGGCTTATAAAGCTGTGTCGCAAGGAGCTTTTGTCAATGGGCCCAGCTGATTCTCTTCTTTGGGCGAACTTCGTCTGTCCAGTTTTACTGGGTAGGAACGAAGCAGTGTGGTGGATAGAGCGGGAGGAAATTCTTGCAGAGCGCGGCAATTCATTTGTCGTTCAGGAATTTATCAATGAATCCGCTTATTTCAGCAGCTCAAGTGTTGTCGGGGCTATTCAAATCTAACTTTTTCTTTTCGACCTTAATTCAATGGGCCTCCTTCGCTTTTGCGATGGGGGCCTTTTTTCTAAGATGTTATTTTTTTAGAATATATTTCTCAATTGTGACAGCAACGCCGTCATCAGTAACGGAGGGTGCTACAAAGTCTGCAATTTCTTTCAGATCTTTTACTGCATTTCCCATCGCCACCTTTAGGCCAGAAGCCATAAGAAGTGGATAATCATTGTATCCGTCCCCAACACCAATTATTTCTTTTTTATTAAGTTTTAGAATTTTTGAAATCTCAGCTATTCCGTGGAGTTTGGTTGCCTTAATGTGGGTAATATTGAATGAATATTTATTAGGGTCGTGATGCTTTGAGCGAAAAATAGTGATGGTGGGAGACGCAAGTTTTTTCATGATTGCGTGTGTTTTTTCAAGAGTATATAGCTCATCCGTAAATATCATACTGACATTTTCAAGCTTTTGTTCAGTTTTATGCACCTCATAATGGTCCCTGTTGCCCTTAAAACTTTCCGCATCCTTTACAAAAAAATCTACTTTTTCTTCTTCAAAAACCCTTGCGATTTTTTTTAAATCTCCTTTTGTTATATATTGTTTGTAAATTAGTTTGTCAGTCTTTATATCAATGACATAAGCACCACCATCAACCACAGCATAACCGGTGTTGATGTCAAAGCTATCAAGAATTCTTTTTGTGGCTCTATATGAACGTCCGGTAACAATACAAACCGTTACCATCTCTTTTGCTTTTTTGATTGCTTCAATAACTCTTTTTGAGGGGAGAGCATCATAGTCATAGGGAATAAGTGTTCCGTCGACATCTAGCATGATTGCTTTGTAATCCATTTGACAATTTTACCATACATGAAAGACCGGCATGTTAGAATTATGTATGAAAAGAAAGTATTGGTTTAGAGCACGATACTATGGATTGGGTTGGTGGCCTGCGACTTGGCAGGGATGGGCGATATTCGGATTGTATGAAGTATTTATATTCTATAGAGTTATCGCAGCGGGGTTGGCAAATGAGCCACATACTGCACTGGGATGGAGACTAATTATTGAATTAGTGGTAGTAACAGGCGTGTTTATTGTTATATGTTTTCTAACTGGCGAAAAACCTGAATGGCGGTGGGGAAAAAAGAAGAAATAGAGTTGTTATCTGCAATTGTGATGTTGATTACATTTTATTATTTTGAATAAGTGCTACTATTAATATGAAAGGGAAAATTATAAAAAAAGGAGGTGAATGAATATGAAAATGCTACATATGGTTGCCTTCGTACTATTGGTAGTTGGAGGTGTTAATTGGGGACTTGTTGGTCTATTTAATTTCAATTTGGTAACGGCTCTTTTAGGGTCAATGCCTATGATTGAAAAACTTGTACTTATCCTTGTAGGAGCATCAGCAGTATATATTGCTGCTACACACATGGGTACTTGCAGTGTTTGTAAGAAATAGTACACAAGAATTCATTCTTGCCCAATACCCACTCTTACGGGTGGGTATTGCTGTGGGGTTGTGTGATTTAGGTCATTGCGTAAAATCAAGAGAAGACTACAATGGGTATATAAAGACTTATGGAAAATAAAACATACATTCTCATTTTGATAGATAGGATTCATGCAACACTTTATACCGTTTCAGAAGGAATGTTTGAAGAGTTTAAAAGACTTGGAGGACAAGTAGACCAGAACGTAAAGCACGGTGAGAATACGTGGGACCCTCAGGACAAACTCTTTCGTCACAGTCAAGAACAACTTCACAAATTTTTAACAGAAGTTGGAAAAGCTGTTGAATCTTATGCAAGACTTTCCCATATAGACGGAATTATCATAGGGAGTCACAAGCCTCTCATACCTCAAGTTGAAAAAGTATTTCACCCACCTTTTATACAAAAAGTAAAAGGTTCATTTGTCACCGATTTAAAAATTCCTTTTGAAGAAATATCAAAAAAAGCTATGAAAGTCATCGAACAGCTAGAAGAAGCCGAAACTGAAGAGCAAATCCAGAAAAGTTTGAGTTAGTCCTCAGGAATGATAGTGTCTTGCCATTTCCAACCCATTTCTTGAAACAGTTAGAGTAGTGCTAACATACGAATTGTCAGTCAGCTTTTGTACTGCTGGTATTCCTAAATAATCATCCCCCGTAATTCCAGTCACGTTAATAAGTGCCATATCAGATGTTTCGGGAGCCAAATCATCAAGTGTATAGAGTTTGTTTTGTGCCATTACCTTTTCGTCTTTATTCCACACTCTTGCTTCCATAAATCCTCCTTGAATTCTAGCGCCAAGAGCAGCAATTGTTCCTTCTTCCATTCCTCCTCTTGTTGCGACAACATAGTACCCTTTTTCATTATTCTCTTGGTCTCCACCCGCAAGAATTCCGGGCATGAGGTCTCCTGAATCAACCAGTTTTAAATTCACCCCAAGCTTTCTAGCCGCTTCTACAAATGGTGTGTTCATGGGACGCGTTGCATCATTTAATGTGACTTGGGTCAATTCATATGGTCGAATTTTTAAGACCTGCAATAAGTTATCTAGATTTTGTGTGTGGTCTTGGTCTAAAGACATGGCTCCTCTTGCCTGCGGCGGGCCAATGAGCTTCATTAAATAATGAACACTTATATCAGTTGGCATAATGCCATTTGGCATGGTAATTGCTAGAACGCTAGCAGCTCCATCCTGCAGTCTTGAAAGGCGAGTTGTTTGCTCAACAACATCACTTACTCCCCACAATATTGGGTACCCATTATAAGAGTTATACTCTCCCTGTACTGAAGGCGCCTCGATACCGGCATGGAATATTTCCTTCGCTCCTTCACTCCCTACCTTTATTGTGTGGAAAGGAATTCTAGAAAGCCTCTCTGCCATTGCTTCGCAAGCTGCCCCGTCAATGCCATGCTTCCATTCATCAGTGACTTCTTTAGGGACGCTTCCACCATATTCAGCGTGTCGTCTGTGGGTGTCTATAAATGCAGCAACAGCTGCAGCGGCTGTAACTTCGGGATAATGAGCTAGTGCACTTGAAAGCATCTCTCGCGGGTGTGCTTCTTGGAGGAATTGTTCTTTTAGCATTGAGATTAAGTCTAACGAGCAAGAGAATATGTCGCTTGATATTTTCCTGACATAAAACCGACAGGAGGAAAGTTATTGAGAAGATTTACTTTTTAACTCACCTTGGAGCTTTGCATTTTCAAGTTCTAGTTGTCGAATTTGTTTTGATTGCGCGTCAAGCGCTTTGTTGGAATTATTTATTTTGCTATTTTTTCCTCTTATCGTAAGAAATGATGAAAAGGTATCTGAAAGACTAATAAGCCAGCAGACAGCAAATCCAATAAGAAGGGTTATGCCGATAACAACATAGAGTGGAATTCCCGTGATGGGTGTATTGATGAGTGTCAGAGTAATGCTTTGAGTATTTTGGGTAGCAAAGTAGCCAAACCCAAGAGCAACAACGAGTAAAAGTATTAGCGAAAACATCTAATAGTAGTATGCGCTGAATTTAAGTTTAAAGCAATAGGTAACCTGTAATAAATTAGGATACAGCCCCGTATTTGTCATTGCGAGAGAAACGACGCAATCTTTTTTTCATGTCATTCCGGGCTTGGTCCGGAATCTTAGTAATTCATTTTTTTTCAGTACTTTTCTGCCGAAAAAAGTACCAAAAGCTCTTTGCAGCTAAGGGTCGCTAATTTTCATCCTTTGTGAAGTGTGTGAGTTCACCCCCTCCTCGATCCGCCAGTTGGCGGACGAGGAATCCCCCGTCTTCACTTCAGTCAAAAAATTTTAACGCGCTTCCTTAGAATGCAAATTAATAGGAGTATGTGATCTAGATTAATACTCATTGAAGGGGTTTGTAGTATAATAGGAAATATGAAAAAGAAAAACACATCATTTGGGGAAGCAATTGCTATAGGTGCAGCACTTACTGGAGCGGCTTTAGGAGCTGCTGCAGTTGTATTGTCAGATAAGAAAAATCAGGCAAAAATAAAAAAGACAGTTGATGATCTTTCTGATGAAGCAGTGAAGATTGGAAAAAGTGTAAAAAGTAAGGTTGATGAGTTCGCTACCCGTTCCACAAGCACAGGGTCAACAAAAACAGCGCCAAAGAAGGCACCAGTTAAAAAAGCTTCCACTCCTTCTTCAGGAAAAGTCTACACCCCAAAAAAGAAATAAAAGTTTTCTAAGACGTTCATGATTTAAATCACTGCATTTAATTGTTTTATACAGCAAAATATATATATGTTTGGATTTCATCAACCGAGTGTTCCGGAAGTAGAAGCTGAGAAAGTGTTTGAAGACATAAATTCTCAAAAAGACATTATTATCTTGGATGTCAGAACTCC
>CAZKYX010000027.1:257-3669 GCA_964557125.1 uncultured Gammaproteobacteria bacterium | reverse complement strand
GCACTTTTCTTTACGTTAAAATATTCTGTAAGAACTTCAGCAACTTCTTTATTTGCCTTTCCTTCAACCGGAGGAGCGGACACATATACATTTAATTGTCCCAAAATATCTTTTGCAATTCTTCTTTTTTTGGAGTTTGGATGAACAATAATATTTATCCTCATTGAGTTATTATACATCTTGAATAACAGCCTCAAAAAAATTCGCAATTTAGCTTCAAAAGTAGTAATATTATTCTACATATGCCTAAAAAGGAGAAAATTATCGCCCTCTTTGAAGGGAGACGAATTCGCCGTCACTGGGATGAAGAAAAAGAACTTTGGTATTTTTCAGTTTCAGATGTTATTTCGGTATTAACGAAAAGTTCTAACCCTGTAGTTTATTGGAGAAAATTAAAGGAAAGATTGTTAAAGGAGGGTGGGGACGAAACCGTGACAAAATGTCACGCTTTGAAAATGATAGCTCCCGATGGCAAAATGCGCCTGACTGATGCAGCAGATACCGAAGTGATGCTTCGACTTATCCAGTCAATTCCATCTCCCAACGCAGAACCATTTAAGCTTTGGTTGGCTAAAGTTGGTTATGAGAGGCTTGAGGAAACTGCCGACCCCGAGCTAGCTATTAATCGTGCTCTCAAAACGTATTTACAAAAAGGATACAGTCGAGACTGGATCAATCAACGCATTAAAAGTATAGAAATACGTAAAGCCTTAACAGATGAATGGGAGAATAGAGGAGTAAAAGAGGGTGTTGCATTTGCAATACTGACCAATGAAATAACAAAGGCGTGGACGGGTATGACTACGAAAGAATACAAGAAGCTTAAAGGTTTAAAGAAAGAAAATCTTCGTGACAATATGACAAATTTGGAGTTAGTTCTTAATATGCTGGCCGAAACAGCAACTACAGAAATCTCTGAAAAGAGAGAACCAAAAAGTATGAACGAAAATATAAAAGTTGCCAATGAAGGTGGTAGTGTTGCTGGTAATGCTAGGCGAGACATTGAAGCCAAAACAGGAAAAAAAGTCATTACAAAGCGTAATGCTAATTTGTTAGGTATAAAAAAGTAATCCCCAAGACGTTTATACCAACCTCAAACTGGAGGTGTATAATACGTGTGTATGACTGAGCAATTTATTACACCCGAAGAACGGGGATATTCAAGAAGAGAAGTTGCTGCCGAGAAGTATGCTCAAAGACTTTCTGAAAAAGGTTTGGAACCACAGGAATTCGTAGGCGAGCTAATGACGACTCTGGAGAAAAAAACTTTCCTTGACCTTTCTCTTTTTTCTTCAGACGGAGAGGAAAAAATGGTATGTAATAAAACACTAGGTGTAAGGAAAATGGTAGAAATCGGATTTTGTAATACGCGTGCTAGAGTGTTGAATGTAGGGCTCGCTTCTTTGCAATTAGGTCTTACCAATGCTTTAGAAATAGAAAATGTCCTTTACAACAATAGTAAAAAGAACAATAAATTCCTCGTACCCTATTTGCATTTCAAACCCGAAGAAACCGAAGAGCCCCAACCAACATCTGTACATTTTTATCTTATGAACGGAGTGCAGGTCGAAAGATTGAAGAAGGAGATAGATAGAGATGAAGAGGGGGAAGAGCAAGAAGAAGAAAGACATAATCAATTCATAAATTTGTTGTATTACGGAGTAGCAAATCCGGAATAACATTCAATTTCAGGTAACTTTTTTAAGTTTTTTTGGTTTTGGGAATGGAAGTGCGTTGTAGGAAATTGTAATAAGCTCAGACATAAAATCCCTGTCTTCCCATTTTTCTTCAGGAATGAGCATATACATTTTTGACCCAGGATAGGCAGGAGCATCTTGTGCTTCAGGGAAAAAATCTTTGGCTTCTTTTGTAGGTTTTAAAAATAACGCATCATCGCATACAAATGCGATAACTTTTCCATCGCAATACAATGCATATTCCCCAAACATTTTCCTGCTGGTGATGCTGCCTGCATTATCAATTTGGGATGCAATAAAATCAACGGTAGATTGAAGTGTGGCCATAGTTAATTATTAACACAAAAATACATTCGAAATTTACATGAAAATGGCGGACAGGAGCAAAAAGCTCCCGCCCGCCAAAGGTGTAAGGGCGAAATCTAGCTAATTTTTAAAGGTTAGATGAGGAACCTTTATTATTACCCATCGGCCCCTTTCGGTTGCCACGAGTATCGGTGGAGGATTTAATTTTTCCCGACTTGTTAGTCGACATACCACCACCACCGGGTCCTTGGTAGGTACTACCGGTGTAATTTCCAAGACGGTCTGAGTGAGTCAGCCCACCTCCTGGACCCTTGTTGCTAAAGCCAGTCACGTTGCTTGAGGCATCGCGTCTGACACCTCCAAAGGTTGATCCTGTCGGTGCACCGTTAGCGTTATATCTCATAGAGACTTTATCGCCACGGTGAAGTGGTCGCTCTGGTTTGTGATCGCGGCAGTAAAACGGTCTGGTTGGGTCGGTTTCAAAGGGTACCTGTACATGATGGCCAGGTATCCATTGTCCGAGCCCTGCGCAAAACGCATCATACATCTGCTTCTTTGGCTTTGTCGCGCGCGGCGTCCGTTGATTGGTAGAACCTGAGTTGCCTCCGTTCTTTTTGCTTCTGCAATCCTTGCAGCGAGAGGGGTTTTTAAACCCCTTTGATGCGTAGAACTCTGCGTCCCTGTCTGAAAACTCAAAAGAGCTTCCACAATCACGACACGTTAGCTGCTGGCTGGCCATATTTTTACATCCTCATTGATGCTTGTCCCATGCTTTGGGATTACGGTGGGAGATCATTTGCGATACGTAGATTCTAACCTGTTATAAAGTTGCTCCTATGTAAATGTGCTAGATTTCGCCTGCGCGTTTGGACGTCATATATGAACAGCGAATGTTCATATGCATCGTGTCGCAAACTTACAGTAAGCAGATTATAGCATATTTCAGGCCCACCCCAACACTATAGGGCTTTAACAGACCTGCTATGAAATAAGATTTGGTATACTCGCCTTATGATACCTACGAAATATGCTGCATTTCTTCGTGGCATTGGCCCAGGAGATCCGAAAAAATCCAATGAAAGTTTGAGGAACGTTTTTGAGTCTTTGGGTTATTCAAATGTCCGTTCATTTATTTCAAGTGGAAATATATTGTTTGAATCTCCTAACAAAAATATTGAGCAACTAGAACAAGAGATAGAAGAGGCACTTTTAAAAAGCATTGGAAAACCATGCTATACCATCGTCAAATCAAAAGAAGAGCTTGAAGAATTTCTCACAACAAAACCATTTGGAAGTCTGAAGCACGATGCAACTTCATATTTAATAGTTACTTTTTTCAGAAAAATTCCGAAGACTTTGGATATGAAAAATAGTCTGCTAACAAAGCATTGTCATAAATAGCAATAGCT
>CAZKYX010000027.1:0-247 GCA_964557125.1 uncultured Gammaproteobacteria bacterium | reverse complement strand
ATAAAAGCACTTTGTACAATAATTGACACAACTGCCTCTGGTACACCTGAATTTATGCTGCACCTTGAAAAAAATTATGGTAAAGCAATAACCACAAGAACAATAAATACTCTTGAGAGAATTGCAAAAAGACTCTAATCCCACCCTAGTGCTACATGTTACAATACTCATATGACTGATGAAGAATTAAAGAAAAAACTATTTGCGCTTGAAAAAAGGGTGAAGAAAATTGAGACCTTTTTAGAAG
>CAZKYX010000026.1:11241-15273 GCA_964557125.1 uncultured Gammaproteobacteria bacterium | reverse complement strand
TTGTGCGACATACCCTTTTCAATTCAACCTTATTTTGAGGCTATTTGAGGCTAAAATTTGCTTGACACTGCTCTGCTTTATGTCGCACATTCTTGATAGTTTATGGCCAATAGTTTATAGTTTATAGAGAAAATATCATCAGCTACCCTGCCTATGGAAGAAGTTGGGAAATTAGTCAATACATACCTTGAATACTTAGAAATTGAGAAAAACGCTTCAAAACTTACAATACGCAATTATAAGTTCTACTTAAGCCGTTTTTTAGATTGGTTAGCCTCAAATCATCCTCAAACTGTGCTTAAGACAATTAATATTGACCTAGTGCGAAAGTACAGGATTTATCTCTCCGACTATGCAGATGATAATGGAATGACTCTTATGCGAATAACTCAGAGTTATCACATCATAGCTCTTCGTTCTTTTTTGAGATTTCTAATACGTAACGATTACGATACATTGTCTCCAGAAAAGATTGACCTTCCGAAAGGTGAAAGTAAATCGGTTAAATTTTTAGCGAAGGATCACCTTCGCCAGCTCATGAATGTGGTTGATACCACAGAGGAGAGAGGGCTTAGGGATAGAGCGATACTTGAGATGCTTTTCTCGACAGGCCTTCGTGTAAGCGAGCTTGTGAGACTTAATCGTGATCAAGTAAATTTTGAAACAAGAGAATTTGGGGTAATTGGAAAGGGGGGGAGGGCGCGAATTGTCTTTATGTCTGACTCTGCTGTCTTTTGGCTACAAAAATACCTTGATTCTCGTGAAGATAACTTTCAACCAGTTTTTAGAAGGTATGCAAAAGGTATCAATCCCATAAATCAAGGTGAAAATATGCGACTTACAACCAGAAGTGTTCAAAGAATTGTCGGGAATTATGTCAGAAAGGCAAAATTGCCCGTTGATGCCACCCCACACACCATGCGTCACTCTTTTGCAACAGATTTGCTCTCAAATGGAGCTGATTTAAGAAGCGTGCAGGAAATGTTGGGGCATAAGAATATTTCAACCACCCAAATCTACACGCATGTGACAAATCCACAGCTCAAGGAGGTTCATCGGAAGTTTCATCAGGGTAACAAGAGGTAGATGATATATTCTTTCTTTAGCGTACTTTGCTCGCGTCAGATCCCAAAGGTTTTTTTACAAGAGAATAAGGTGATTTACTGTTTGTTCTTTCCAAAATTAACATTAATTGCATTTCCATTCACGCCAACAGCTGCGTGGGTCCATGCTCCATTTAGCTGATTTCCATCATGGTCTCCATCAGCTCCAAATATTTCTTTAATGATTCTCTCGCCATTCATTGGTCCTGAGAGAAATGCTGAATTTTCACCGAGTCCGTTAAACCCTGCTTTATCAAATCCACCATTATTCATAAAATCCCGAAACCCTGCATGTCCATCAAGACTACCTCTACTGGCAAAAATATTGGCTCTGCTTGAAGCAAGGTCTGCAAGCTTTGTATCCCAAGACAAACCCCCTACTCCATGGGAGGCTCTGTACGAATTAAGCGCATTAAAAATATCTTGAGGGCTTGCCATAGAGGAATCATTGGCAACATTGTGAACCTTATAAGTGGTATCGCTTATTTTTTCAGCAGAATAGTTTTTGGTGCCGCCGGCAGGTGTATTCGCTGGTGTTGGCGTGTTTTTTGGAAGCGGTTTTGGAGTTGGAGTTGTAGTTGGTGATGGCGTCGGTGTGCTTGTTGGGGAGGGGGTTGAAGTTGGAAGCGCTTTAGCTATTGGCGAAACAATTGAGGTTGATTTTGCCCTTGTGTATGGTCGGAATGTTCTTGTTCCAAGGACTCTACCCTCTGATGTCGAGCCATAAAATGCAAAAAGAGAAGTACATACAATAAGTAAAATAAATACTATGAGTGTTGCTGAAAAAAGAAGCAATTTTCTTTTTCTTACGATAAAGTGTAGACGTAGAAGTTTGTGATACAGTACACTGCGTTTTAGTTTTTTCATTAACTGTGATAAGTAATTAGTAATTTTCCATTTGCGACGTCAAACTGAGGTGGGTTAATCAATGTTAGTCCAAACGGAGCTGAATGTGCAGTAGCGCTAAACAATAACGTGGCTAAAAATTTAGACATAAAAAAGCTAAAGACAACTTAAATGAGTTCAAAGAGGCACTTCTTAGCGGCAAGATCTATTAACAAATAACTATAACAAGATTTGAAAAAGATGTAAAGCTATTTAGGTTGTAGGTTGTAGGTTGTAGGCGCCGCCCAGACGCCGTCCAGAAGGACTCTGTCCGGAGGAGGGCTCTGCCCGGCGGGTTGTAGGTTTCGGGTTTTTAGTTTAGGACTTGCCGAGGACGAGAGCAATAAGGGCCATTCTGATGTACATACCATTTCTTACTTGAGTTTTAAGATACACCGCTCGATTGTCGTTATCAACATCAGTTGTAATTTCTCCAACTCTCGGCAATGGATGCATGAGAATTGTCTTTTTACCGGCCAGTTTTTGAAAATTATCCTTTGTTACGACAAACATATTATTAACCTTTTTGTATTCCACGGGATTTTTGAATCGCTCTTTTTGCACACGAGTCCAATACCAGAAGTTAGCAGTTTTTGGAATTTCATCCATTGATTGTATTTCATGAATGGTAAGTCCTCTCTTTCGATATTCTGCAAGTTCTTTTTTCGATAGCTTTAATATTGTTGGTGAAAGGAGGTATATTGTGTTGTTTTTAAAAATGCTCAGTCCCCGCATGAGCGAATGTATTGTTCTGCCGTTTTTAATATCCCCTCCCGCAACTCCAATAAGATTGTCAAGGCGTCCTGTATGTTCGTGAATGGTATACATATCCAGCAGCGCTTGGGTTGGGTGTTCCCCTACTCCATCCCCAGCATTAATAATGGGTACAAATTTGGCTGATTTGGCAGCCTTTTCTGCAGTTCCACTATCGGGATGGCGTATAACAATTGCATCAGTGTAGCTTTCAAAAACTTGAATAGTATCTTCAAGAGTCTCTCCTTTTGATACAGATGAAAACTGCTGCGGGTTTTCAACAACAATGGTGTTGCCACCAAGCTGCTTGACTGCTGCATCGAATGAGCCACGGGTTCTGGATGATGGCTCGTAAAAAAGAAGTGTAACGAGATTGCCTTTTAGGATGTTAGATGGCATCGCATTTTTTGCCAGTCTTTTCATTTTGTCTGCTAAGCGGAATAATTTTTTGATGGAAGGGATGTCGAATTGGTCGAGTGAGAGGATGTCTTTATTCAGGAAGTCTCCTTTGATTTCCATTTATGTGATTTTATTTGTTGCCAGCACTGTTGTCAAGACGAAGACTTGCTGCTTTAACTAAATTTTTAAAGAGGAAAGCAAGATTGAGGGGCCCTACACCACCTGGGGTTGGAGTATAGTGTGATGCTTTCTTTTTAGCCTCATTTTCGTCATAATCTCCGACTAATCTGTCATTTTTTCGATGCAACCCAATTCCTATGAGTTTAACACCATCTTTGAGTTTGGCGGTTGGTATCACATCACTCTTTCCGGTTGCTGAAATAACGATATCAGCATTCTCGATTAGCTTGTCAGGATGCTCTGTCTTGCTATCGATAATCGAAGGTTTCAAACCTAGTTTTTCGATGCCTCTGATAGTCGGTAGTCCTGCTGTTTCTCCTTTTCCAATAACTAGAATAGACTGATATGACAGCCAATTCATTAGATCAGGCGAATTTGTCAGATTGGCCATGTGACTGATAAGGTATTTGACTGCTAACCAGACGGGAACCTCGAATAACGAGTCTTCTCGGAAACCATCAATATCTTTATTTTTTGATATACTTTGAATAATTCTTTCTGTATCAATATATGTCGGAAATGGTCGTTGTACTATGAGACCGTGAATGGAAGGGTCACGGTCCAGTGTTTTTAGGAGTGCTATGACTTCCTCAGTGGTATTTGGCCTCAAACTGATAAGTTTTTTGTCAATTCCAAGTCTATCAGCAAGTTTTATTTTTTGACCAACATAACTTTGCCACGTCTCTTCCGGTCCCAATGTGACAATGGCAAT
>CAZKYX010000026.1:9088-11141 GCA_964557125.1 uncultured Gammaproteobacteria bacterium | reverse complement strand
AATAGTTAATAGTTAATTGTTGGGAAGTGGAGTCACCTCTACCCTTTCGAGTAGAGGCGACATGATTGTTGATCGGTCAAAGTTATTTTGTTTTTTTTAGTATGACACGAATGCTAAGAAGTCGAAGCCCTGTTGTGAGAAGCAAAACGCCTATGGTTGAAATAAGCGCTACGAAACCTAGAGTTTACTCAGGGTAATCGTCTCCAGAACTCACTGCATGTTCTGCGCCATCTCTTGCGATATTTAAGACGAAGAGACTGCAGATTACGAGGCAGATGCCAGAAGTAATGTTGCCAAGAGTTTTCATGAGATTTTTCCTTTCATCCATACATTTCTATTACGTAGAAGTTTTTAAGTGTTGAATTTGAATCTGTGGTGTCGACAAAGTAAATGTCGATTCTACCGTCGAATTGTGACATGCCAACGACATAAGAAACCCTGTCTGGGTTGAAAATGCGTCGCTTGGTAAGTTCACCTTGCGCTATTTTCTTGCCAACATCTTTGGCGAATTTTCCAGTAAGTGGCTTCACAGTGCCCCCTTCAGTAGTTGATGAAGCTGAAGCGTACGAGTGGTTCAAGATTCAAGAGTGAAAGGTATATGACAAACAGACCTACACCTAATCCTCCGAAGAAAATGAGCCATGAGCCAAGAATTTGGCCTTTGGTTGCGTATCCCAACGAGTTTACAACAGCAAGTACTGTGCTTGATGCAATTGCACAGCCTCCTCCAATGAGGAGTACCAGACCTCCCAAGACTTGAGCAAAAGTTGCCAATGTTTTCCTCCTAGCTTTCGTCGTCCCAACCGGAGTCTCTGTGGAATCTAAAGTAGTAAGTGAGGGTACGGGCACTATGTTGTCGTGATACTGCCGTAAGTTCCCATCCGTTAAGTACCATTTTGTCGAGAAGATCGACCTCCTCCTCTAGTGTAACTGGATACCCCTTTCCAATGGCTACTCTGCCGTTTGCTATACAATCATCAAATTCCATTGCCATGACGTTTTTTCCTTTCAGAATGTGTATTTGTGAACCACCAAATACAATCAGCAATTGATTGCTTTGATGGTCTGACCGGTTTTTCAATGTGCATCATCCAGAGGATGACAATCATTGGGAATTATACGCTTTTGAGGGTGAAAGTGCAAACTATGGGACTTGAACCGGTTTCAGGTTTTAGGTTTCAGGTTTTAGAGATAACTACTTAGCTTTGGGTTCCGGGGTTGGCTCTGTTGGTACTTCTTCGGCAGCGGCCTCGCCTGATTCTTCAAGGTCGTCTCCATTTACAAGAGTGGCAGAGCTTACCTTGTCGCTTTTATCAGAGAAGCGCATAAGGATGACTCCTTGGGCGTTTCTTGAGAGAAGCGGTGTTGATTTAAGTGGAATTTTTACGACTTGACCCTTTTCTGAGGTAATAATTACTTCAGTTGTATCTTTACCGAGTACTGACGAGAATATGATTTTGCCAGTTTTGGCAGATAGATTAGCAATTTTAACACCCTGCCCTCCCCTATTTTGATTTCTTACCGCACTTACTCTGGTTCTTTTACCAAGTCCATTTTCAGCAACAGTCAAAAGTTCTGCGTCTCTATCTCCTCCTTCAACTAAATCCATTGAGACCACTTCATCGTCTCCAGTTATTCGAATCCCCCGTACTCCTTGAGAGGCTCTTCCCGTTGAGCGTATCTGCTCTTCAGAGAAGCAGATGATTTTACCGTTTTTCGTAACAAGCAAAATGTCATCATTTCCAGCCGTCATTTTTACCCATGATAGTCTGTCGCTCTTCTCAAGTTTTATGGCAATGATTCCATTCTTTCGAATGTTATTAAAGTCTTCAATTGGAGTCTTTTTAACAGTACCTTTTGAGGTGGCCATAAAGATATATTTCTTGCCAGCAGTTGATTTTGGATTGAATGGAAGGATGCTTTGAATTCTCTCTCCACTCGTAATATCAATAAGGTTAACAATTGCTTGACCCTTTGCAATTCTTGACCCTTCAGCTATTTCAAATACTCGGGTTGCATAGACTTTTCCAAGATTTGTGTAGAAAAGAATATG
>CAZKYX010000026.1:4388-8988 GCA_964557125.1 uncultured Gammaproteobacteria bacterium | reverse complement strand
ACTACGTTAAATCGGTGCTTAATGTATTCATCAAGCATAATTTTCAAGTTGATGGTTCTTGGTACCCCGTCAACGAGGGCAACGATATTAGCAGGGAAGCTGGTTTGAAGTGCAGTGAGCTTGAATAAATTGTTCAACACCTTTTTTGGAGAGACGTCGCGCTTAAGTTCTACTACCACACGGATTCCGTGTCTGTCTGATTCGTCACGAAGGTCTGTAATGCCGTCAAGCTTTTTAAGTTTTGCAAGTTCTGCAATTTTTGCAACAAGGGAAGCTTTATTTACCTGATAGGGAACTTCAGTAATAATAATTGCACTCTTTCCCTGCCCGATCTCTTCGATATTGGCAATTCCCCGTATAAGTATTCTTCCTCTTCCGGTTCTGTACACATTTTTAATTTCTGCAATGTCATAAATAGCTCCTCCAGTTGGAAAATCAGGACCCTTAATGAATTCAAGTAACTCATCAACATCAACATCACTCGTAAGTCCAGCTGCTGGTTGTTCTATTTCGTCTGCTACGACAGTAGATTTCGATTCTTGTACTATTCCAGCTGCTTTGTCAGCATCATCTGCAGCTTGCTTTTTACTTCCCTTTGCATGAGTCGTTCTGTCAATTGTAAAGATTGTTGCGTCAATTACTTCACTTAAATTGTGAGGTGGAATTTTGGTAGCCATTCCAACAGCAATACCCTCGCTTCCCATAAGTAAAAGATTTGGAAGCTTTGAAGGAAGATAGAGAGGTTCTTGCATCGTGCCGTCAAAAGTATCTCCAAATTCAACGGTGTTCTTATCAATATCAAAAAGCATTTCCATGGCAAGCGGGGTCAACTTTGCTTCTGTATACCTCATTGCAGCGGCACTGTCTCCGTCCATAGAACCAAAGTTACCCTGTCCATGTACGAGTGGGTATCTCATCGAGAAGTCTTGCGCGAGTCTGACGAGTGAATCATAGATTGCCATATCTCCATGAGGATGGAATTTACCCATGGTTTCTCCAACAATTTTTGCAGATTTTGCAAACTTTGCAGTCGGATACAGGTTCATCTCATTCATCGCAAAAAGAACCCTTCTGTGTACTGGTTTTAGCCCATCTCTTACATCTGGAAGAGCACGCGAGATAATAACAGACATCGCGTAGTCCAAATACGCTTTCTTGGCCTCTGTGCCAATATCAATATGTTCGAGTTTTCCTATATCAGCCATAATTTATTAAGTTCAAAAAACAATAATCAATAAGCAACTGACTCGTTTATTATTCAGTATTTATTTATTTGCGTTTGCAATTCCTGCTTTAATTTCGCTCAAAGCATCCTCGCGTCCCTTCCATTCTCTTACTTTTACCCATTTGCCTGGTTCGTTTTTTTTATAGTTTTCAAAAAAGAATTTTATCTTTTCAGTTATTTCTGCAGGCAACTCTGATATGTCATTATATTTTCCAAATTCGGGATTCGCTTTTTCTGTTGGAACAGCTACAAGCTTTGCATCTTGTCCGCTTTCATCTTCAGTTTCAAGCATTCCAATTGGTTTTGCAGCTATAACAACGCCTGGTGCAAGGGAAAATGGGGCTAATACCAAAACATCTACTGGGTCCCCATCGCCTGAAAGCGTATTTGGAATGAACCCATAATTTGCAGGATACCCTTTGTCAAAATACAAAAACCTATCCACGGTTACCATTTCCGTCTCTTTGTCAAATTCATATTTCACCTTACTATCTAAAGGCACTTCAATAAGTACATTTACGAGTTCTGGCGCTTTGTCTCCGTATGTTAATTTCATAATATAATTGTCACCTCCGTTATCTGTTATTGGTTATATGTTCGCCGTTATTTGCAAATAACTAATAACGAATAACCTTTATATATCAACATTAGCTAGCTTTGTCCTCCTCATCTTCCCGTGCACCTATTCGTTTCACTCAATGCTATTCGCACGCGGTTTACGGAGCGATGTTAAGCGGACTGCAACTTGCCTAGATTATATATCCACATTGGCAAGTTTTGCATTTTCTTGTATGAAATGTTTGCGTGGAGGTACTTCGCTTCCCATAAGCATCGTAAAGACAGCATCACTTTCCTCGCTGTCGGTAAGACTGATTTTCTTAAGAATTCTGTTGGCTGGGTTCATGGTTGTTTCCCACAATTGCTCTGGATTCATTTCTCCAAGACCCTTATACCGCTGAATTGACCAATTAGTACCCTTATTCTCAGAAACAATTTTGTCTTTCTCTTCATCTGAATATACATAGTGTGATTGTTTTCCAAAAGATAATTTATACAGAGGTGGTTTTGCTATGTACAGGTAGCCATTTTCAATAATGGATTTGAGATGTCTGTAGAAAAATGTGAGAAGAAGCGTTTCGATATGTTCTCCGTCAACATCAGCGTCAGTCATGATGATAACGCGGTGGTAGCGAAGTTTTGCAAGGTTAGTTGTATCACCTATACCCATCCCAAGGGCAATAATCATGTCTTTAAGACTCTCAAATTCAACAATCTTATCTAGCCTAGCTCTTTCAGTATTCAAAATTTTTCCACCTAGTGGTAAAATTGCTTGGAATTTTCTATCTCTTCCCTGCTTAGCGCTGCCTCCTGCAGAATCTCCCTCAACAATATATAGTTCTGAAACTTCTGGATTTTTCTCTTGGCAGTCTGCTAATTTGCCCGGTAAAGAACCGCCTTCAAAAGCACCTTTGCGTAATATTGCATCTTTTGCCGCTCTAGCAGCAAGTCGAGCGCGTGCTGCGAGCTGTCCTTTTGCAACAACCTGTTTTGCTTCCTGTGGGTTTTCTTCGAAGAAGGTGTCAAGACCTTCCTTCACGACTTGGTATACGAGTGGTTGGATCTCAGAGTTACCAAGCTTTCCTTTTGTCTGTCCCTCAAACTGAATGTTGTTTTGTTCCATTCGAATGGCAACAACTGCAGTGAGTCCTTCCCTTGTATCTTCTCCCGTGATTGTGTCATCTGCGTCTTTAATAGCGCCAAGCTTTTTTGCATAGTCGTTAATGCTTCTCGTGAGTGCGTTTCGAAAACCTGCAACGTGGGTTCCACCATTTATCGTGTTGATAACATTTACAAAGCTTTCAACATTTTCGGCAATCCCGTCGTTGTATTGAAGTCCTACTTCTACCAGAACTTCATTTACTTCTTTTTTGAAGTAGATTGGTGAGTGAACGAGTAATTTGTTTTCGTTAATTTTTTTAACAAGCGAGAGAATTCCTCCCTCAAAATAAAGGTTTAGTTCTCGTGGGGTATCTTCTCGAAGGTCAAAGAAATGGAAATATAATTTTGAAACAAGAAATGCCCTTTCACGTATGAGCTTGAGTATTATATTTGATTCAAATTCTGTTGTTTGGAAAATTGATCCATCTGGGTAAAATGTTGCTGTTGTTCCGTGAGTTAAAGCTGCAATTCTTTTGTTTGGAAATGTGGTATTTAGATACGAATCTTTAAGGGTTAGTTCTAAAAGCTTTGTGGTTGGGATACCCATGGCATATTCTTGACGGTACAGCTTGCCATCTCGTCTTACTTCTACCCACATTTTTGTTGAAAGAGCGTTGACAACAGAGCTTCCCACTCCGTGCAGACCTCCAGAGACTTTATAAGCTCCTCCTCCAAATTTTCCTCCTGCGTGCAGTTTTGTCATGACCATTTCAAGACCAGACTTCTTATACCCCGGAACTTCATCGACTGGAATTCCACGACCATCATCAACAACAGTTGCACTGCCATCTTTATTGAGAATTACCCATACATTTTTTGATTCCCCAGCAAGACTTTCGTCAACTGCGTTATCAACAATTTCCCTCAGTGATTCGTGAAGACCAATAATATCGGTTGAGCCGATGTACATTGCGGGGCGTTTTCTGACAGGCTCTAACCCTTCAAGGACTTGAATATTCTGTGCTGTATAATCGTTTTGTTTTGCCATCTGTTTTTCTACAAAAAACTATTGTAAAGGTTGTTTTTGCGGGATGCAAGTCATGCGTTCTGACAATATGATAAGAAGATTTGCGTTCATGAATAATATCTAAAAACTGAATTCAGAAAAGTATATACTACTTTGGTAATTATAGCAAAGCGTGAACTGAAATACCAGTGTTTTGAGGTAAAACTACTGAATTTGTGAAACTGTGCAAAAACAAAAAGTTACTTAGTGGTTTGGTCAATTAGTTACTTAGATATAGAGCTCTTTAATGAGGAAAGCATTTTAGCGATTTTGATTGTTCTAACATATAGCTTTTGATAGTCAGATTCTGAGAGAAACTCGAGTGAAAGCGCTATTTGAAGACATGCTGCAACCTCAAAACATGACCCTCTTGAGAGACTAATAAAGTGTTGAAAGTCCTTTCTTGTTCTACTCGAGCCCTCAGCAATATTAAGTGCTATTGAAACTGATGCTCTTCGACACTGATTTACTAGGCCAAATTGTTCAGTCTTAGGCCAACCAAGTGTTTCGCTATACAAATCTTTCGTAAACTCAACAGCGCTTTTGTATACGATTAATTGTTCAAACCTGAACGAATCGGTCATATCTTTTCTTCTAACTAACTAAGTAACTAACTAACAAACAAAGTAACCTTACTGTATCTGCGATAC
>CAZKYX010000026.1:0-4288 GCA_964557125.1 uncultured Gammaproteobacteria bacterium | reverse complement strand
TAACTAACTAAGTAACTAACTAACAAACAAAGTAACCTTACTGTATCTGCGATACGAGGGAATAAATAGGCGTAATAACTGAAATGATAAGAAATGCAACTGAGATACCCAGAACAATAATAAGTATCGGTTCTATTGCTGTTGTGAGTGTTTTTACTCTCATTTCAAGGTCTCTCTCAAAATATTCTGAGACTTTCAAAAAACTTTCATCAATCTTTCCGGTAGATTCTCCAACCTTTACCATCTGAATCATAACCGGTGGAAAAATGTCCTGATTTTGCAAAGCTGCCGAAAGTCCCACCCCTTTTTCGACGAGCTGCCCTGTCGCATTGAGAGCCTCTTTGTAGAAGATATTTCCTGAAACATCGGCCGCAATGGCAATTGCTCCAATAAGGGATGAACCAGAGCTTATAAGGAGTGAAAGCGTTCTGGTAATTTCGTCAAATGCTGAAAGTTTTGCGATTTCCCCAAAGACTGGAGCTTTAATTCGTATCTTATCCATTGCACGTATCCCAGTTGGTGTTTTTTTGAATCGGTGAAGCAGAAATCCAGCTCCTGCAAGGAAGAGAATGGTAAAGGGAAGAAAGGTAGTTGTTAGCTTTGACATAAATAACACAAAACGAGTTATGGGTGGCAGACTGAGATTGAGGCTTTTGTAGAGTTCTCCCATTTGTGGGATAACAAACACATTCATCATCGTGAGCACAATCAAAACACCGGAAACGATAATTCCTGGATAGAATAAAGCAGATTTTACTTTCTTTTTCACTTCCTCACTTTTTTCAAGATTGTCAGCAAGACGAGAAAGCACTTTATCAAGCAGTCCACCCTCCTCTGCTGCTCGAATGAGGGCAATATAGACATCTGAGAAGACGTCTTTGTGTTCTGAAAGTGCTTGGGAGAATGTCTGTCCTTCAGACACTTTAGCTATTAAGTCATTTACGATTTTTTGCATCTGTGGATTGTCGTTTTGCTGTTTTAGAATCGTTAAGCTTTCGATAAGTGTAAGACCAGTCAAAATCATAGACGAAAGTTGTCTGGTGAATATAACAATGTCGTTGGCCTTAACTTTTGAAAAATAGTTAAAAAGTGAGCTGTTATTTTTTTCAAGACTTTTTATAGACAGAGGGGTGAGTTCTCTTGAGCGAATAAAATCAACAACTTCCTTTTGATCATTTGCCTCGAGCTTTCCCTTTTGTTTTTGTCCAGTTTTATCAACTGCTAAATATGAAAAATCCATAGGTTATTCAACAAGTCGAGCTAGGGTTTCGCTTCGAAGAGCATATGACTGAGCAACATCAAGCGTTATCATTCCAGATTTCACTAATTGAGCAAGTGCATTTTCAAGAGAATTCATGCCTGCTTCTTGTGACGTTTCTATAATTGAATCAATAAGATGAGTTTTGCCCTCCCTGATATTTGAGCGAACTGCATTGTTGGCAACCAGAACTTCTGCTGCCACTATTCTTCCTGTTTCGATGGTTGGAATAAGTCTTTGTGAAATAATCCCTTCAAGTGTTGAGGAGAGCTGTATTCTTACCTGATTTTGTTGTGCTTCTGGAAAAGAATCAATTATTCTATCAATGCTTTGTGCAGCAGAATTTGTGTGGAGTGTTGAGAAAACCAAATGACCTGTTTCGGCAATCGTAATTGCCGAGGCAATACTTTCAGGATCTCTCATCTCCCCAATGATAACAACATCAGGGTCTTCTCTTAGTGCGCTTTTGAGAGATTCCCCCCATGAATGAGTATCTTGACCGAGTTCCCTTTGGGAAATGATACTTTTTCCTTTTGGAAAGATGTATTCTACAGGGTCTTCAATCGTTAGTATGTTTGCCGAGCGTGTCATGTTGATTTCATTTACAATTGAGGCTATTGTTGTTGTTTTTCCATGACCGGTTGGACCTGTTATTAGTACAAAACCTTGCTTGAGGGCAGCAAATCTGTGGCAAATGCCTGGGAGACGTAATTCTTCAATTGTTTTAACCTTAGCTGGGAGTAGCCGAAAAGCAGCGGCAAGTGTTCCCCTTTGGAAATACAAATTGACACGGAATCTGCCTTTGTCACCATAATCACCTCCACCAAATCCATATGAAAAATCAAGGCTTCGGTTGCCCTCGAGCATTTCTTTTTGTGCTGGTGTAAGAAGTGGCAGGCACAATGCCTTCATCGTCTCATTGGTAATAGGTTCACTGCTTGATAGCTGTTGTAACGCTCCATTAATTCTATAGACAGGAGGGAGTCCTACCAGTAAGTGGAGGTCTGATGCGTTTGTCTCGACTGCCTTTAATAATAGCGGTTGTATATCCATAAATACTAGATTCGAAATTCGAAATTCGAAATTCGAAATAAAGAAATAAAATTAAAAATTAAAAATTTCAAATTAAAAATTATTATTACTCCTGTGCGACTCTGAGAATCTCATCGATTGTAGTTACACCTTCAAGAACTTTTAGATATCCATCTTGTTTCATCGTTATCATTCCTTCTTTTTTGGCCTGTGCTTCAATAGTTGTGCTATCAGCTCTTTGCAAAATCAGTTTTGCAACAGAATCAGTAACTGGCATAACTTCATAGATACCTACTCGTCCCAAAAATCCTGAATGACCGCACACATCACATCCGGCTCCTTTAAATAGTTTTACTTGCGAATCATCCCCAGGAGCCATTAATTCACCAAGTCCTTTTCGAATTTCAATTACCATCTCTTGTGGAGGTATATATTCAATTTTGCAATGCGGGCAAATTTTTCGTGCAATTCTTTGGGCGACTGTTGCATTAATGGTTGATGCGAGAAGAAATGTTTCTGCTCCCATGTCAATGAGACGAGGCAGAGCTCCAGCTGCACTGTCTGTATGAAGCGTAGAGAATACTAAGTGTCCCGTAAGTGAGGCTTGTATCGCAAGTTCGGTTGTTTCTTTGTCACGGATTTCTCCGACCAGTATAATATTAGGATCTTGTCTTAAGAATGCACGCAGCCCTGTTGCGAAGGTAAGTCCGACATCATCATTAATTTGCACTTGATTTGCGCCCGGAATCTGGTACTCTACCGGATCTTCTAGGGTAAGAATATTAACTCTTGTTGTATTGAGCTTTGAAAGAACAGCATATAGAGTCGTGGTTTTACCACTTCCTGTAGGACCGCAGACAAGAATAATTCCATGAGGCCTGAGTATTGCCGCTTCTAGGTTTCGAAGCGAAGGTCCTCTGAGTCCCAAGTCTTGCATAGTTGGCACACCTCCTGATTTTCTCAAAAGTCTCATTACGATTTTCTCACCGTATACAGTTGGAAGAACGCTCACACGAAGATCTACTTCTTCTTCTCCTATTTTGAAATTAAACCGTCCGTCTTGAGGGGTTCTATGTTCGTCTATTTTCATTCCAGACAAAATTTTTATTCTTGAGATAACTGCTTCTCTTACCCCAATAGGAAGTGAAAGTCTTTCGTATAAAATTCCATCAATTCTATATCTCACTCTTACTCTGTCCTCTTGTGGTTCAAGGTGGACATCAGATGCTCTACTCTTTACTGCATATTCAAGAATGGTTGAAACGATTTTTGCAATTGGTGCTTCCTTGATAACATCTGAAATTGATTTTGCATCGAATGTTTTAACTCTTGTAATTTGCTCGGATTCTTTGAGCGCTTCTTTTACTTCTCCAACAAGACCGAAGCTATACTGCGATTGTATTGATGAATTAATTTCACTTGGTATGCCTTGAAATATTTTTATTGTCAGTCCTGTTTTTTGCTTCACAAACTCAATTGCCTCAACATCAACTGGGTTACTCATAACAACTGAAAGAATGTTGTTGGTTTTGTCAAAGCCAAACGGAATAAGTGAAAATCGTTCTGATACCGATTTTGGAATAAATCCTAAAGCTTCAGGTGAAAAAGGAAGTGAGGCAACTGATGTGAATGGAACGCCGAGAAGTTTTGCTCTTGCTTCATAATATTTATCCTCAGGAACAATTTGGGCTTCAAGGACAAGTTTGTCGATATCCTTCCCTCTGTTGGCAGCTTCTACCTTCAATCGTGATAGTTGATCTAGTGTAAGAAGCCCTTCGGAAACCAATATATCTCCAATCGTTTTATTTAAATCGTTTGAAGCACTCGACGTATTCTGGGCAGAAGACTGCATATAATAAATGGTAGAGAGAATACATGACAATGTCAATCCCGCTTAGGTTAGCTTCGTAATAAATCGAGCTTTTATGGTACACTCTGGTTATGAGAAGTATTGTCTTGGTTGGGCAATTAGAGGACCAGTTGGCTTATCTTGAAAGG
>CAZKYX010000025.1:0-15364 GCA_964557125.1 uncultured Gammaproteobacteria bacterium | reverse complement strand
AGAAAAACCCCAACTCAAGTCAGTAACTTAATACTGTTTTGAGCTTGGGTTATAATTCACGTACTCCTTTTGCGGGTTAAAACTGTAATCTTGGGGCCAGTGCCACCGATTGTATGCCTTCGGACAGTATTAGTCGTTGGCACAATTGCTGTATTTGACCTAAAATAGTACATGTGTTAAACTATTTAACTGTTAAACTACTGTCCGATTATGAATGACTACTCTGATTTTGAACAATTATTTAGTACCATGATGCAGCTTGGGAAACTCATGTCGCAGCAGACACAAGAGACTCATGAGGAAAGGATAGCGACCGCGCTACAACTTATGGCACTGCAGTTTTTAAATGAGCAATCAAACGGTACAGTTAGTGACATTGCTAACTTCTTAAAACTTTCAAAATCATCTACTACGCAGCTTATAGAAAGACTTGTAAAAGTAGGTTTTGTAGCAAGGATTCATGATAAAGAAGATAGGCGCATTGTGAGGCTCAATATAACCAAAAACGGAGAAAAAGAGTTTGAAGTGCTTAAACATGAAATAATAGAAAAAATGAAAAAAACTTTAGACAAAATTCCGGAAAAAGATATATTAGAGCTAATCAGAATTCACACAGACCTTATTGATACACTAAAAAAACAAAATTAAAAAGTAAAATTCTTATATGAATAAAATAAAACAATTTCTCAAACCTGTTCAAAAACCAATCAATTTGTTTCTTAAGACTAGCCTTCGCAATAAGATTCTTGTATCAATTGGTATTCTTGTTGTTTCTATTATTATTTTCAGGCAGGTTGGAGCTGCCAACGCTCAACCTCAATATATTACACAAAAACTTGGACGAGGAAGTGTTACTCAAACTGTTTCTGAAACAGGAAATGTATCAAGCAGCGGAAAAGTAGATATTGCCTCTTCTGTGACAGGTATAGTCGAGAAAATATATGTAAAAAATGGTGACCCAGTAAAAGTTGGCACAGAACTTTTCAAAGTAAAAAGTACTGCCACGGAACAGGAAAAGGCCGCAGCGTTGGCTACTTATCGAAATGCTATAAGCGCGCAAAAAACCGCTGAACAAAGTAAGCAAAGTCAGGATGCAATCATGTGGACTGCACAAAAAACTCTCTTAGATGCAAGAGAAGCCAAAAGAGTAAAGGATAATAATAAAGACAAATATGAAGACCTTGAGGAACAGTCTATAGACACATCACATATTCAGGCAGAGAAGAACTTTGCCGCTACTGAACAAAAATATAAAGAGGCTGATGTGGCAATAGCTGCTGCAAAAGCTCAGGTTAATTCTACTTGGCTTGCTTACCAGGCAACTCAAAATGCGGCTGTAAAATCAACAGCGACAGGTACTGTCGCGAATCTCTCAATTAGTGTTGGTGATAAAGTAACTGCAGGCGTTACAAGTCCTGCGGCACTCACCTCGCAATCGGCTACAACTCCTGTATTGAGCGTTATGTCAGGCCACGAGAACTATACAGTCAAACTATCATTAAATGAAGTGGATATTCCAAATGTGCGAAGCGGACAAAAAGCTACAGTCTTAATCGATGCATTTGCCGACAAAACATTTGATGGACAGGCTGTAAGCGTTGATGAAGTAGGTACAAATACGCAAGGTGTAGTTACTTATAATGTTTATGTCAAAATTCTTAATTTTGACGAGAGTATTAAGTTTGGCATGACAGCGAATGTAGATATTGAAGTCAACAAAGCGGAAAATGTCTTGGTTGTGCCAAACAGCGCCATAAAACCATATAAAGGAGGAAAGGCTGTGCAGGTATACGATGAAATATCAAAACAGCCGGTATATGTACCGATTAAGATCGGTGTTCGAGGAATTGATAAAACAGAAGTTTTAGAGGGAGTAACAGAAGGAATGGAAGTTATTACTGCACTTAAGAATGGACAAGTAGAGCGTTCAGGATCAACCATTCTCGGTGGAGGACAATGATATATTATGAAACAGGCAAATGGACGCTCCCCTATTTTATCACTTCGTGATATTACAAAAACATATGTAACTGGAACAAATGAATATCAGGCATTGAAAGGAATTTCTCTTGATATTTATGAAGGTGATTTTGTCGCCATCATGGGTCCATCAGGATCTGGAAAGTCGACAACCATGCACATAGTCGGGGCACTTGATACTCCTACATCAGGAAGCTTCCTCTTAAACGGCAAAGAAATCAGTAAGTTTTCAGAAGACGAGTTGGCAGAGATAAGAAATAAAGAGATAGGGTTTGTGTTTCAAGCATTTAATTTGTTGCCAAGAACGACTGTTTTTAAAAATGTTGAACGGCCGATGATGTATGCGGGTATTCCCCCTCATGAACGCGCAAAAAGAGTGATGGATGCTCTTAAGCTCGTACATATTGAATCAAAAGCAGAGAATCTTTCCAACCATATTTCTGGAGGACAAATTCAAAGGGTTGCTATTGCCCGTGCTTTGGTCATGAATCCAGCAATTATTTTAGCCGATGAACCAACTGGGAATTTAGATAGTAAGACCGCACATGAAATTATGGATTTTTTTCAAAAGCTAAATCGAGATGGACACACAATTGTTCTTATTACACATGAGCTGGATATTGCTGCCTTTGCCAAACGAATCATTATGTTAAAAGACGGCCTAATTCTTTCTGATAAAGAAAATAAACAACATGTCATATCCTGAACTCATAACATCAGCGCTCACTGCATTAAAAAGTAATATATTACGGACTCTTTTAACAATGCTTGGGATTATTATTGGTATTGCCTCAGTTATTCTTATTGTATCTTTAGGCGCTGGTGCAACCCAAACTATAACTAACCAGATATCATCATTTGGGACAAATTTGATTGTCGTTATACCCGGCTCAATCTCGCAAGGTGGAGGGGCAGGGATTGCTTCAATAAAATCATTGATTCCAGAAGACGCGGAGGCTATTTTAGAAAGCGGTAGAGTAGTAAATGTCTCGGCTGTAACACCACTTGTTAGTAAACCAACAAAGGCTGTTGCGGCAGGAATTGATGTTCAAACTACAGTACAAGGGGTTGCAGCATCTTATCAAACAATTCAAGACATAGACATCGCTCAAGGGGAATTTCTGACTGAAGATCATGAGCAAGGGCTATCTCGGGTTGTGGTGATTGGATCTGATATTGCAGTAGATTTATTCGGTGAAGGAGCAGAGCCTGTTGGTAAAAGTGTTAAACTTGATAACCGTACTTTTAGAGTTATTGGGGTTGCGACTCCGAAAGGAGGATCGCCACTCTCTAATCCAGACGAATCAGTCTATATCCCTTACACAACTGCCCTAAAAATACTCTTAGGGCAGAACCATGTACAGACTATTATGGTGCAGGCGGAAGATCCAAAACTTATAGATCAGACTATGGAAGATATAAATATACTTCTTACTGAGCGTCATAAAATTGCGGAAGGAGATGAAGCTGATTTTTCTTTGAGAAGCTCAAAAGATGCTTTAGAAACTCTTGATACGGTGACTGGTCTTTTGACGACTCTTCTTGCGGGAATCGCCGGAATATCTCTTCTAGTAGGAGGTATTGGAATAATGAATATAATGCTTGTCACCGTTACTGAACGTACAAAAGAAATTGGTCTTCTGAAATCAATTGGTGCAAAGAGACGGGACATTCTAACCCAATTTCTTATTGAATCAGTTGTATTAACACTCGTGGGTGGAAGTATTGGAATAGTTCTTGGTATAGTTTTTGCTTTTATTATTACGCAAATTGTTAATATTCCATTTATTTTGCAAATTAGCTCAATTATCCTTGCTGTTGGTGTTTCGACAATTGTTGGAGTCGGATTTGGTTTGTACCCTGCGAGACGTGCAGCTAAGCTTTCACCAATTGAAGCACTTCGCTACGAATAAACATCATGAGAGACAAGCGTATTTGGATTATATTTTTAATTGTTTTTGTAAACCTTTTGGGGTTTGGCATTATTTTGCCTTTGCTTCCTTATTATGCCCAAAGCTTTGGGGGAGGAGCTCTGACAATCGGGTTTTTATCAGCAGCTTATTCACTTTTTCAACTACTTACCGCACCAATACTTGGCGAACTGTCGGATAAAATAGGAAGACGTCCCATTCTTATCTTCTCACTCATTGGAACGACCATCTCTTTTTTCCTTCTTGGAATTGCCAATACAATTCTTATGTTATTTATTTCAAGAATAGTGAGCGGAATTGCAGGTGGTAATATCTCGGCAGCGCAAGCATACGTTGCGGACATTACCAGTAAAGAGAATAGGACAGAAGGAATGGGAATAATGATGGCTGCTTTCAGCTTAGGGTTTATCATAGGTCCGGCACTTGGCGGTATATTGTCAGAATATGGATATTCCGTACCCGCTTTTGTTGCTTCGGGCGTGTCTCTTGTTGCTACACTTCTGACGATTTTTTTACTTCCAGAATCACTGCATCCTGAAAAAAAAGTGCAAACTCTCTTAAAAAAAGGAAGAAAAATTTTAGTTTAAAAGATTTTTACGATGCGCTTACCCACCCAAATGTGGGAACTGCGCTGACAACCATGTTTATGGTAATGTTTGCGTTTTCTATGCTACAAGGAACATTCGCCCTTTTTTCAGAACACACTCTCCATCTTACAGCCAAAGACATTGGCTATATATTTGCTTTCTTGGGAATTATTGGTGTCATCATGCAACTTTTTCTGTTAAAAAGAATTACTATCTGGCTCTCAGAGAAAAAGGCAATTGTTATTGCCATACTCTCCATGTCTTTGGGGCTTTTTCTTATAGCACTGTCGAACAATATTGGTATGCTCTATTTGTCCATTTCTCTTTTGGCGTTTGGAAACAGTATCTCAACACCTGTACTGACAGGAACAATTTCTAAGCTCACGCCAGATAATGAACAAGGGAATATACTGGGTACCTCACAGTCTGTAAGCAGTTTTGCTCGTCTTATTGGACCGTTAATTGGTACCGGGATCTACAGTTTTATCGGTATTCGTGCGCCATATATTTTTGGCGCTGCATTTTTACTTTTAACGACGGGATTTACATTGCGGTACCTAAAGATAAAACAATAACAAGCTAGAGTACAATAAAATGACACGATTTCCTTTTTTGTTACCCTGACACGTTTTATGAGGGGACTTTGGTACGGATTTAAAGACCCTGAGTTCAAAGGACTGTTCTTTTTTGTGATTATACTTTTATTTTCAGGAACACTCTTTTATACCCAGGTGGAACATTGGCGGATTCTGGATTCATTATATTTTTCAGTTACGACGCTTACGACCATAGGATTTGGTGATTTTTCTCCCAAATCCGATATGGGGAAGATTTTTACCATAATTTATATCTTTATCGGTATAGGCGCTATTTTGGGGTTTATCAATCTTGTCGCACACCACACCAAGCAAAATGACCCTCTAACAAATAGATTTTTTAAGAAAAACATTGAAGATGAAAAAAGAATTAAACCTCGCGTACGGTTTTTATGCGTTTTTAACTTTTTTTCTCCCCATCCACCATAGGCAACCTGCAATAATAAATAATACTAAGCCAAAAATACTGTGCACGGTATGATTAACGCCAAGTCCAATCGCTTCATGATTTAAAGGAAGCGGATCTGTATGAATAAAAACAAAATATACACTAAGTATGACTAAAGCAATTAAGATATATTTCCTCATTTGTTCTTCACCTCCCCTCAAATTTATCTTATCATAGTTTAGGGGCGTGCTTAACTACTTATCGTGTTAATTTATGGAATTTAATTTTAAATGAGGAGAAGATAAGTAGCTGAGGTAAAAACTATACCGATAATGACTGAAAGTCCGGTGATTTGCAGAGCTTTTTGCTGGTCTTTTTTCCTAAATTCAGCTTGTTGCACTGTTTCTGTTTGACCGGCGGGTTTCATAAGGTTATAAACGCCTTTAAACCCAAACGCCGCACAAAAATGAAAATATGCCTGTAAAAATCCCGAAGCAGATGCCGTTATTGGGAGAAAAATTATAAGACAGTAAAGAGGAGGAGTATTAAATGAGATAAAAAACAGAAGTAGTACAACACTTATTCCTAAACCAATCCAGCCCAACCTTATTCTTTGAGCAATCTCCGCTGGGCCAATATTACAAACCCCAGGAATGTATTCGTTTTTGTTTTTAGACAGCATGTTGTTTCTTTCTCTTCAACGCTATGTAAATAGTATCTTGTTTGTATATCTAATTTCTCAAATGAAGTGCTTTTGTCTCAGAGAGAATCGCCTTTGGATTATTTTTCCATTCATCTGACATATCAGCATATAATTCTAATTCGTTTCCGTCCGGATCAAGAATATAAATACTATGGGTAATAGTGTGATCGCCAGTTCCGATAATAGTAACATCTTTTTGTTTGAGTTCTTGCCACACTTTTTCTATTACCTCATGGCCGTCGCCCATCTTAAATCCGATATGGTAGAGACCTGGCTCAATATGTTTTTCAGTTTTTGGAGCTCCGCCAACTTCTATCAACAATAACTCATGGTGAGTTCTTCCGCCCGAATATGCAGCGACTGGGCCTTCTCGAAAAAGTTCCTGAAACCCAAGTGTGTCACGATAAAAGTTAGCTGATTGTTCAATGTTTCTAACGTACAAAACTATATGTCCAAGCTCTTTAATTTGCATTTGTCTTGTTACTCATAAAGCTTTTGAGTGATACACCAAACATAACCACTACGAGCCAAAAACCAACGAGAAGAAATATGAGATCATACGACTCAAGTTGTTGCGTCGACAATCTCCATCCAGTAAGCATGGTTGCGAGAATGAAGTTAAACAAACCCCAGCCAACATTCATGCGAGGACTTGAATCTTTGCCGAAAGGCGTCCTAAATATCTTTCCAGCAGAACCGAACAAAAAATGGGGCATACCATTGCCGAGTAAAAATCCTATGAGGAGATACCAGAGTGATGCATACATCATGGTTAATGTTCGCGATTAATTTGCAACCAATACCATTTTATGAAGATTAGCATCGGACTGCAATTGTTTGATCATAAAATCAGCTACATCAGCTCGCGAGATCATTGGGAATAGACCTTTTAGTTTCAGACTTTCACCAAATCTATATGTTTCTGTTTTGGAGCCATTTTTCAAACCTACGGGGCGAAGAATAACCCATTCAAGGCCACTTTCTCTTACTGCCGCTTCTTGAACTAACTTGTCATCATACAATCCTTTCATAAATGTTTTTGTCAAAAGAGAAACGAGTAAGCTGTTTTTTCTTACCGTATCATCCATAAACATTGCCGATTGCACGATGAGTCGCTTTATGCTCTGTTCTTTCATAGCCTCAATGATATTTTTCGTGCCGGGACCCACTACTATAGCTTTTGATGGTGGCTTAACGCCTAATGCCACAAGTACCGCGTCACTGCCTTTAACCATCTTTGACACATCATCCTTATTCAAGACATCTCCTTTGATAATATTCAATTTTTTATCGTTAAGGGAAAGCTTTTGAGGGTCGCGTACAAGGGCGGTAATCTCATGTCCTTGTGCTAGGGCTTGCTTGATGATTTCTATTCCCGTTCCTCCTGTGGCTCCAAAAACAGCAATTTTCATATTAAGCGTTTTCAACACGCGCAGTTTTAAGTGCCTTTGTCCACCAAAGTAGATCGTTAAAAAATCTTTCTACGGGATCTCCCATCATACCCTCATGAATCGGTTCGAACATTTCAGGCCCTGTCGGACCCTTGCCCATTATAGCTGCAAAGAAGATATCCGTGGGGATATGAATGGCATTTCTGATCGGCGCCATTTGAAGCTCAACCGCAACTTGGCGCAGCTGCTCAACCGCTCGTGCGCCCACCGCACTGCCGTAACTTACAAAACCAACTGGCTTTCTGTTCCATTCGGGATAAATTACGTCCAAAGCATTTTTAAGTACCGCAGAGTAGCCGTGATTATATTCTGGTGTCACAATGATAAATGCGTCACCATTGTTTATTTTTTCTGCCCACTTTTTTACCACCTCATCAGAGTACTGACCGTTCGCCATTGAAGGTGGTGTTGGATCTTCAAGAAGTGGTATTTTATAGTCACGCAAATCAAGAAGTTCTACTTCCACGCCTTCAAGCTTTTTTGCTTCTTCAAAAATCCACTGCGCTGGCTTTTCGCTGAAACGGTTTTGCCTTGTGCTGCCAATAATTATTTTAATTTTTAATGTTTTCGTGTCTGTCATAGTGAGATTTAATTATTAATTTTTATAACTACTTTTCCCTGAGGATGAATTTCTTCCTGGTATACAAAGGCTTCCCTTGCTTGCGACAGTGCGAAGACTTTGTCAATATTTACTTTCAATTTCCCCGTATCAACAAGCTCTGTAAGCCTATTCAAATGAGTTGTATCTGTTTTTGTTCCCATGCCGATTGCTGTAACTCCATATTTTTGTGCTAATTCCTGATTAGGTTGTCCAATCATCGAAACAATAACTCCGCCTTTTTTAAGGACCTGAAAAGATTTGTCAGAAGCTTCCCCTCCAGCATTATCAAAGACAGCATCAAAATCTTTAAGAGTATCTGTAAAATCTTGGGTTTTATAGTCTATTACCTCATCAGCACCCAGGCTTTTTGCGAATTCCACATCTTTTGTCTGGACTGTGGTCGCAACGTACGCGCCTATAGATTTAGCAAGTTGGATTGCAATATGCCCAATCCCTCCTGCGCCACCGTGTATAAGAATTTTTTGATTCTTTTGAAGCTTAATATTTTCCTCTAACGCTTGTAATGCGCTTACCCCTACAAGAGGTAACGCGCTTGCTTCTTCGAAATTTACTGATTTAGGTTTGAGAGCAGTGTTTGTGCAATTCGCAACAACAAATTCTGCCATTGATCCGGAACCACCATTGAGAATTATTGCTTGTCCATAAACTTCATCGCCAACTTTAAATTCGGTAATGTCTTCAGCTATTTCAACGACCTTGCCTGCAAAATCTCCACCTAGGGTAACAGGAAGTGGGACGGGAGCCATTTCTTGAAGATAACCTGTACGGAATTTCCAATCAATCGCGTTAATGCTTGCGGCATAATTTTCAACGAGTATTTGCCCTTCTTTAAGTGCAGGTTTTGGGGCATCTATTATCTCTAGAACTTCATTGCCTCCGTATTTGTTAATTTGTATTGCTTTCATGCTTGTGTTAATATTACTATAGGAATTATAGTACTACAATATTTATAGTATGTCAACAACTAAGAAATACATTCATAAAGAAGAAAAATGTTCAAACGAAGAGCTTAAGATGCTTGGAGATTTCTGGACCCTTGCCATAATCCAGGCAATAGACGGTGGAGAAAAAAGATTTGCTCAGCTTGAACGTGAACTGTCTGATGTAAACCCTACAACCCTTTCAAACAGGCTAAAAAAACTTGAAGAACAAGGAATTATTAAAAGACAGGAAGAAACAGTGAATAATTTGTCTGTTGCTTATTCTCTGACTGAAAAAGGAAACGGAATAATGCCTATACTTCACGAAATACGGGTCTTTGCAGATAAATTCCCAAAAAAGTAAAAATAGTTAAAAAGCGCTTGATGTTAAATTAAGTGCTTCTTGATGTAGTAGGGGTTACACTGGAGACCACTTGTGCTCCTCTCTTGGCTAGTAATTATGCTTTATCTTAAACTTCTTGGCCCTTGGCTTGGGAAACAGCTCCAGAAAATATAACTCTTGATAATAAACAAGCTTTGCTAGTAGTATATCCCTATATAGAGGATATCAAGTATGGCGTATAGACCAAAAGACACACAGGAGCGAATTCTTCACCGTCTCAAAATCTCTCGTGGACACCTTGATAAGGTTATGAAGATGATTGAAAATGATGAATACTGCATTGACGTACTTCATCAAATGAAAGCGGTTGAGAATGGGCTTCGCGAAACTGAAAATTTACTTTTAGAGAATCATCTAAGAGGGTGTGTTGCGGATTCAATCGCACAAGGGAAAAAAGACGAGGCAATCGAAGAAATAATGCAAGTTTTCAAAAAAAGCAATTAAATGAACAAAAATCTTTTGACGATAGTGATCTTATCTTTTGTTGCTATTGCTGGGCTTTTTCTTTATATAGACCGTAAATCACAGCAACCAATTGTTAGGACCGGTAATTTTCCAACAGCTGCCGTGGGGCTTCCCTCGGCTTCTCCATCACAAATTGTTAATTTAAAAAATGGAGAAACATATGACCTTGCGGCAAAGATTGTTCAAAAGAATATAAATGGGCAAGATATAAAAATGCTTGCTTATAATGGATCGATTCCGGGGCCTCTTATAAAAGTTAATCAGAACGCGCAAGTTACAATAAATTTCAAAAATGAAACAGATGTTGATTCGACTCTTCATTCACATGGAATACGAATGGAGAATAAGTTCGACGGTGTTCCTGATGTCACACAAGATGTGGTCAAACCAGGCGAGAGTTTCGCATACGAGCTAAAATTTCCAGATGCGGGAATATTTTGGTATCATCCGCATATTCGCGAGGATTATGCCCAAGAACTTGGTCTGTATGGCAATTTTCTTGTAACACCAAACGCCCCCGATTACTGGGGAGAAGTGGATCGTGAGGAGGCACTTTTCCTTGATGATATTTTGATGACAAACGGTCAGATTGCACCCTTTGACAAATCGATTGTTGACCATACTTTAATGGGTAGATTTGGGAACATAATGTTGGTAAATGGAGATGACGATTATAGGCTTTCAGCAAAACAAGGAGAGAGAGTCAGATTTTACCTTACAAATGCGGCTAATACCCGAGTTTTTAATATTTCAATCCCTAATGCCCGAATGCGTCTAGTCGGAGCAGATAATGGGAAGTTTGAGCGGGAGGAATGGGTGGAATTATTACTTCTTGGACCGTCCGAGCGTCAGATAGTTGAAGTTTGGTTTGACAAAGCCGGAGACTATAAAATTGAGCATAAAACTTCTGATAAAACTTATACGATGGGAACTATTAATATTCAAGAAAATCCGGTTACCACTTCTTATCTTTTAACGCCTCGAACAAACCAGGATGTCATAAGTGTTATAGATCCGCTTCGTCCTCTGTTCACCAAAGCTCCGGATAAAGATATCAAACTCTCTCTCGAGATGGGCCCCACATCTACTCAAGGGAGCAATTCGACAGGTGAGCACATGATGGACAACGGGAAAATGATGCAAAATGAAGAAATGCAAATGAACATGGGTGGGGTTGAAAAAATCGAGTGGGAAGACAACATGGGTATGATGAACGCAGGCTCAACGACCAAGACTCTCAAGTGGAAAATTGTTGACCAGGACACAATCCGTGAAAATATGGATATTGATTGGAAGTTCAAAAAGGGTGATGTGGTAAAAATTAAAGTCTTCAATGACGACAAATCAATGCATCCAATGCAGCATCCTATTCATCTCCATGGCCAAAGATTCCTAGTTCTCTCAACAAATGGGGCTAGTAATAAAAACCTTGTCTGGAAGGATACCACTTTAATTCAAACTGGAGACGCGGTTGAGCTTCTGGTCCAAATGGATAACCCAGGAGATTGGGTGATTCACTGCCACATCCCGGAACACATGGAGGCTGGAATGATGAGTAAGTTTAGTGTGAATTAGTAGATAGAATAATAAATTTGTTTAGGGGGTTATTTATTAGCGCATCTTAAGAGATGAAGAAAGGAGTTGCTGTAAATGGATGAAGGTAAAAAAGAAGTAAAATCCTATGCTTGTCCGATGCATCCTGACATTCTGCAGGACAAAACTGGTCGTTGTCCGAAATGCGGCATGACACTTGTAGAAGTTCAAAAGAATGAGCCTGACATGCATGCAGAACACGCAAGCCATCATTACCATTCGATGGGACCGGTAGAGAAGGTGTCTTTTTGGGGAAAATTTAAAATGAGTATGACCATGACTATGGGGATGGATCATACTGGAAAAGCCGGGCGTGAAATGGCAAAGCTCATGCAGGAAGACATACGAAACAAGTTCTTTTTCTCGCTGATTTTGACTATTCCAATTCTTGCATATTCCATGGGAAGGATGCTTTTAAATTGGAATCTCCCTTCACCGCTTCCCATTCCATGGCTCCTTTTTCTTTTAACAACTCCGGTCTTTTTTTATGGGGGTTGGTTGTTTCTTTACTCGTCATACTATGAACTTAAGAACCGGAAACTGGGGATGTCGGTGCTTATCGCGGTGGGGATTACGGCAGCGTATGGTTTCAGTGTCGTCTTAACTCTTTTGGGGAGTCATGAAACATTTTATGAAGCAGCGGCAATGCTTATTACTTTTGTTCTTTTCGGTCATTGGATGGAGATGAAATCAAAACAAGGAACAACAGACGCGTTGCAAGCGTTATTTAACCTCGTGCCTCCTCAAGCTCGCGTATTACGAAATGGTAAAGAAGAACTTGTGCCTACTGCTGACGTAAAATTAGGAGATATTCTTGTGTTAAAGCCTGGAGATAAAGTACCTGTTGATGGAGAAATTATTGAAGGACAAACAGCAATTGATGAATCCTTGGTTACCGGTGAGTCAATTCCAGTAGCAAAGACTATAGGAGATCAGGTTATTGGTGGATCAATTAATCAGTCAGGTTCAGTGCAGTTTAGAGCAACAAAGGTAGGAGAAGATACTGCACTTGCTCAGATTGCAAAGATGGTTGAAACAGCCCAGAATTCAAAAGCTCCTGGACAAAAGATCGCCGATAAGTTTGCAGTATATTTAGTTATTCTCGCAGTGGGAGGTGGTTTGATTACATTTGCAGTATGGTATTTGATAGCCGGGCAACCGCTACTATTTGCGCTTACCTTTGCGATATCCGCTGTTGTCATTGCCTGTCCTGATGCACTCGGTTTGGCAACTCCTACAGCAGTCGCAGTAGGGACAGGACTTGGTGCAAAACATAATATTCTCATTAAAGATGCGCCGACTTTGGAGCAAGTGTCAAAAATTCAAGTAGTAGTTTTAGATAAAACAGGCACACTCACTGAAGGCAAACCCAAAATAACTGGTGTTGTAACGGTCAAAGGCTTTAATGAAAAGGAGGCGTTGCAGCTTATTGGAGCAACAGAAGCAAAATCCTCTCACCCACTTGCAAATGCAGTGCTTGAGGAAATGAAAAAGAGAAAAGTAGGATTATCTACTAAAGTAGAAGACTTCGCAAATCTTTCAGGCTTAGGCGTGAAAGCAAAAGTGGCTGGCAAAAATGTACTTGTTGGAACTGTAAAACTTATGAAAGAAAGCAAGGTAGATATTACACCTCTTGATAAAGATATACAAAAATTCCTAAACCGTGGTGAAACAATTATGATTCTTGCAGTTAATAAAAAAGCAGTAGCTGTTGTAGGTGCAGCAGACCCAATAAAACAGAATGCAAAAAAAGCGATAGATAGATTGAATGAGCTTGATATCGAAACAGCTATGATTACTGGTGATAATAAGAAAACCGCTGACGCGGTTGCCAGAAAATTAGGAATTAAAAGAGTATTTGCCGAGGTTATGCCTGCGGATAAAGCCTCGTATGTCAAGCAACTTCAAGAAGAAGGTAAGTTTGTTGCAATGGTTGGAGATGGGGTAAACGATGCTCCAGCCTTGGCACAAGCAGACATTGGTATTGCAATTGGAGCAGGGACGGATGTTGCAATAGAAACCGCAAAAGTTGTACTTATGAAGTCAGATCCGGCTGATGTTCTGAGAGCTATAAGGCTTTCTAAAGCAACAGTGAGAAAAATGAAACAAAATCTTTTCTGGGCATCTATTTATAACGTATTGGCAATTCCAGTTGCAGCGGGAGTTTTGTATCCTGCGTTTAATATTTCACTGCGGCCTGAAATTTCAGCACTCCTGATGAGTGTATCTTCTATCATTGTTGCAACGAATGCAGTTCTTCTAAACCGTGCGGAAAAAGATTTAATTACAGTTTAGTTTAAATTTATCCTCATAGTATTTGATTTGGGCTTCTCACGATATTCCCGATACCTTGTTCCTAAAATGTGCATCCAAATGCCACCAAATCAGATTATGGCACCCTACCAATAGTAGAATATTGACTCTATGCACAAAAATCAACAGAAGATGACGAGCTTAAAATTGACGGCTTAACGAACCAAGCAAAATACTTTATGGAACACCTAAATTAGCTTGTCTTTTCAAGCTAAACGAAGACTTTACTACTACTAAATCTATAGATGTGACCCGACTGGGACTCGAACCCAGAACACCTCGCTTAAAAGGCGAGTGCTCTACCATTGAGCTATCGGGCCATAAAACTAATACGCGCGGGGTATTTTACTCTAAATAGAAAGGCTAAGACAAGCGTAATTTTAAATATGGTTTTGACTAACAATTATATAATGGTAAGGCTTGTTGGCTAGTACCTTAAAAAGCCGCCACCTCTTAAGTTCCCCACCCGCCAAACCACTCCTTGTTCGTGACCCCCAATCAACAGAAGGACAAAAAAGTAACCACAATGAAACTCTTTCGCGTCGTTCCGACCGAGGGCGATGGAGAATGGTGGGGAATACTGGTGCTGGCTGAAACTGAGGTTGATGCCACCACTGACCCTTGCCTGAGCCTCAATCGTCCGTCCAATCGCAATGGCCGAGGCAAGCTCTGCTACCAAGCAACCGAGCTGACCACGGCCAGAAAAACGGATGTCGAAGCCGCTCATCACTGCTCCAGATACATCTGGGCTTTTGATGACACCACGATTGGGAGCCGAGAATTCTTGGCTCTAGAACTTAAGCGCAGGCACGAGCACAGGCCAATGGCCGAGCTTAGGCTTCCGCGAATCGTCGGCAAGGTGTCGAACACCAAGCCAAAGCCAAGGGTGAGGGAGTCAGGCGAACAGCCTGAAAGTATCGCGAGCTGATCCGAAAGGGTCTTCTAGCAGGCAAGCACCACACGCAACCCCCTGCGACTAATAAATCAAAGGGGGTTTTCTTTAACAAGGACAGAACTGTGCGCAAAAACTACCGAGTGTATTGCACTCGCGGAGTGCACCCTTACGAACCAATCGTTACTGCAGGCAACCCAGACGAGGCAGTCGCTCTTGTCAAAGAGAACTTCAGCCGAATGTACGGTAAGAAAATGAAAGGCAAAGAAGGTTGTTGCAAATCTGGAGAAGAGTGTGCTCTTGTTGCACTTCCAACTGCCAAAAAAGCTGACAGTTAACTATCCCCTTTTGTGTAATAAGAAAGGGGATTTTTATGTAAATATTTAGAATCGGGACAAATAGGGTTTTTTTTGCTAAAATTCGCAAGCTATTACTGTAGTCACGGCCCCGTCGTCTAGTGGCCTAGGACACTTGGTTTTCATCCAAGAGATCAGGGGTTCGACTCCCCTCGGGGCTACAA
>CAZKYX010000024.1:0-15630 GCA_964557125.1 uncultured Gammaproteobacteria bacterium | reverse complement strand
ACCTTAAGAACAACCTTAAGAACAACCTTAAGAACAACCTTAAGAACAACCTTAAAAGCATCTTAATCACAAGTGAATTCGAGTGTGAGATCGCTAGCTTTGAGAAGCTCTTCAGAGTCACTGGACAGGGCACTCATAAAGTTCATATAGCCAAAGTTTTGGGCCAACTTGGTTTCTGATTCAAAGTATGAAAGTATAAATTTAGGATTTATCCATTCGGCATGCTTCGTCTCAAGAAAATAAGGAAGAGAACTGAACTGTTGAAAATCAATAGTTTTAGATCTTAGAGTTGAAGAGTTTAAATGAATGTAACGAGATAAGTGTAGAAGGTAAGAATCGGTTGTTACAAGGGAAGCTTTATATATGTTCTGAAAGAGTGAGCCAATTCGATTGTATTTTTTATTAAAATACATCACGTAAGCTGTTGTTAGGCGTTGCATAAACATTCGTATTCCACGTTCTGTTTTGTTCCTGAGTAATAAGTGAAAATGGTTTGGCATAAGGGCAAAACAAAGAAGCTCGACGTCGTCATGTAGATTGAGCTTCTCAAATCTCTTGGTCTTAAGACCCAATGTCTGCATGTCTCTAACCGAATTAAGAGGTAGTAAATAGACCTTCATGTAATAGAGAAAGACTTGGCAGTCTTGTTCGTCAATAAATATAGTTCTCTTTTCCACACCCCTGTTGTATACGTGATAGTAAGAGTTTTCCGTGTAGTGTTTGACAATGTTTCTTGCAGGCATGTTAAATAATTTTCTTCCAACGTTCAACTTCTAAGGTTCAACCTTCTTTGAGCGTATCAAAGGTTGAACCTTAAAGCAATATGGGTGGGGAAATATCAGTGTTAGCTTCAATTCCGTGGTATACTATAGTCTATGGATTTTAAAATTTCATCAAAATTTAAGCCAACTGGTGACCAACCTGACGCAATTGAAAAACTTACGAAGGGTTTTGTTGATAAAAAGAAAAATCAGGTTCTTTTGGGAGTAACTGGGAGTGGTAAAACATTTACTGTTGCCAATGTCATCCAAAACATTCAAAAGCCTACGCTCGTTATTTCTCACAACAAAACGCTAGCAGCACAGCTCTACCAAGAGTTTAGGGACTTTTTTCCTGAAAATGCGGTAAGTTACTTTGTCTCCTACTACGATTATTATCAGCCAGAGGCGTATATTCCAACAACAGATACTTATATTGCTAAAGAAACCCAAATTAACGATGAGATTGACAAACTTCGTCTCGCAGCAACAACAAATCTATTGACAAGAAACGACACTATTGTCGTTGCTTCTGTGAGTTGCATTTACAATTTAGGCTCACCTGTTGAATACGGAAAGATTGTGCTACACATTGCCAAAGGGATGAAAATAGCTAGAAGTTCTATATTGGATAGAATTCTTGACCTTATGTATGAGCGCAATGACTATAACTTCAAGAGGGGAACGTTTCGCGTGCGAGGGGATGTTGTCGAAGTCTTTCCTGCATATGAAGATATTAGTATCCGAGTAACATTTAACGGTGATTTTATTCAAGATATCGAAAAAGTAAATCCATTGACAGGGGACATAATTAATAAGCTTGAGGATATCGTTATTTATCCTGCAAAACACTACATTGCAGATAGAAACACCTACGAAGATGCATTTGTACAGATTAGAAAAGATTTGGCTGAGCAAGTTGCTAGTCTCACTGCACGTGGAAAAGTCTTGGAAGCACACCGAATAAAACAAAGGACTGAGTATGATCTGAAAATGCTAAAGGAATTAGGATACGTAAATGGAATCGAGAATTACTCTCGGTACTTTGACGGGAGAAAGCAGGGAGAGGCTCCCTACTCACTCTTAGAATATTTTAACAAAGTGAGCGAGGACTGGCTTTTAATTGTTGATGAGTCACACATCACTCTTCCACAAATTCGAGGTATGTATAACGGAGATAGGGCGCGTAAGACAACACTAATTGATTACGGTTTTAGACTACCAAGTGCATACGACAACAGGCCGCTTCAGTATGAGGAATTCTTAGAAAGAATTGACAAGACAATTTTTGTAAGCGCCACACCAAATGAGTATGAGATGGAGCGCGCAGGAAAAGAAAACATAACAGAACAATTGGTGCGTCCAACTGGAATTATTGATCCAGAAATTGAAGTCAGACCAACGGAGGGTCAAATAGAGAACCTTAGCCGTGAGCTTAATTCTCTTATTGCAAAAGGAGAAAGAGCGCTTGTTACTACCCTTACAAAAAGAATGGCTGAGGATTTAACTACGTATCTTGAGGAACGAAGCTATAAGGTGCAGTATCTACATTCTGACGTTGATACGTTAAGTCGCCAAGATATTTTAGACGACCTTCGGTCAGGAACGTATGATGTGTTGATAGGGATTAATTTATTACGGGAAGGACTGGATCTTCCAGAAGTTGGTCTTGTAGCAATTTTGGATGCTGACAAAGAGGGGTTTTTGAGAAGCCGTTCTTCTCTTATTCAAATTATGGGAAGAGGAGCGAGAAGAGTAGGAGCGAGAGTGATTTTATATGCTGATAACCATACAAAATCAATGAAAGAGGCAATTGCTGAGGTTGATAGAAGACGGGAGTATCAGATAGCTTATAACAAGGAACATGGTATAACTCCCCAAACAATTGAAAAGGCAATTCGCGAAAAACTTATAGAAAGGCAAAGCGTAATTGAGGACTTAAAGCCTCTCATGGATAAAGATGTACTATTGCCCGATGAGAAAGAAAAACTCATTAAGACTATCAGGCGGGAAATGCAGGCAGCTGCCAAAGATCTAGACTTTGAAACCGCCGCTCTCTTGCGCGATAAGATTAAATATCTTCAACAAAATTAGTTTCATATATTTAATCTTGCGGTTTCGACAAAGCGCGTTGTCTTCACCTAAAAATTCGGCATCTTCAACGAAATTAACGTTTTTTGAGGTCCTTTTTTACATAATGCAGAGCGTGTAAGCTTGAATAATTGCCTCAGTTAGGTGTACAATGGTTAACTTCATTTTAGAGCGTGAATGGTTTTGGCACGTGATTTCGTTCGGAAAGATTGCCACGCCTCGCTCGCAATGACAACGATCTATATTGATTTCATTAAATAATCATGACTAACAAAATTACTATTAAAGGGGCACGAGAACATAACCTCAAAAATATTGATGTTGAAATTCCAAAAGACAAACTGGTTGTATTTACTGGGTTGTCAGGCAGTGGCAAATCTTCGTTGGCATTTGACACCATTTATGCTGAGGGGCAGCGAAGATATGTAGAAAGTCTCTCTTCTTATGCACGGCAATTTTTGGGAATTATGAAAAAACCCAATGTAGATTTTATAGAAGGACTTTCTCCCGCTATTTCAATTGACCAAAAAACTACTTCTCACAATCCGCGCTCGACTGTTGGAACCGTCACTGAGATATATGACTATATGAGGTTACTTTTTGCCAGAGTTGGACATCCTCATTGTCCAAAGTGCGGAAGAGAAATCTCAAAAACCACAAAAGAAAAAATAGTCGAGGACATAATCGAAAAATTTGTTGGCGTCTCTCCTTGCAAGGTTATGATTTTGTCGCCAATTGTAAGTGGCAGAAAAGGTGAATACATCGACCTTTTCAAGGATTTGCGCAAAAGATCTTTTCAGCAAGTAAGAATTGATGGAAAAATTGTAAGTCTTAATGCTGATATAGGACTTATCAAGACTAACAAACATACTATTGAGGCTGTTGTTGATAAAATTATTTTGGACAATAATTACGAAAGACAACGCATTCTTGATTCGGTTGAGCAAGCGCTGGCTTTGGGAAATGGCGAGACTATTATTTCTAAAGTGAACGACAAGTCATTTTCTTTTCCTGAGGTGCCATTGGAAATGGAGGACACATTCTACTCTGAAAAGTTTGCGTGTCCTTATGACGGCACCGCCATGCCAAAAATTGAACCACGGCTCTTCTCATTCAATTCTCCCTTTGGAGCATGTCCTGAATGTAATGGGCTTGGAATGGTGCACACCGTTGATGAAGATTTGGTTTTGAATCGAAACTTAACCATTTCTGAAGGAGGAATACTGGCATTTGCAAATATGTACGACCGTGAGACATGGCTGACAAGGACTTTAAAAACAGTATTCGAAGAAAATGAAATTCCCACAAATGAGCTCATTATGACACTTACTCCTGAGCAAAAAAAACTTATTCTGTATGGGACGGGGGACAAAGTGTACAAGGTTAGCGGTCGGAATAGATTTGGTGAAAAAACAAATATTTTTGAAACTTTTCAAGGGGTGGTCGGTTATCTTATGTCTAAATTTAACGACACAGACTCAGAACTGATAAGAAAGGAGATTCAAAAATTCATGACGCCAAAGGTTTGTGAGATGTGTGTTGGGGCGAGACTCAAGCCAGAAGCACTTGCCGTTACCATTGCGGACAAGTCAATCAATGATGTCTCAGACCTTTCTATTGAAAAAAGCTATGAATTTGTGCAGCAGCTCCCCGAAAAATTGTCTGGCAAGGAATTGGAAATCGCTTCAATAATATTTAAGGAAATAAATGCACGGCTAAAGTTTCTTTTTGATGTAGGACTTTCTTATTTGACTCTTTCAAGAAGTGCTGATTCACTCGCGGGTGGGGAAGCTCAAAGAATCCGTCTTGCTTCACAAATTGGAAGTGGCCTGTCAGGAGTATTATATGTTCTTGATGAACCCTCAATTGGCTTGCATCCTAGGGATAATACAAAGCTCATAACTACCTTAAAGCACCTTCGAGATATTGGGAATAGTGTCATCGTTGTGGAGCATGATAAGGAAATGATGGATGAAAGTGACTACATTTTTGACTTCGGGCCCGGTGCTGGAGAACATGGGGGACATATCATCGCTCATGGAACTCCAAAGCAAATTTATGAGGATGAAAATTCAATTACGGGAAAATATTTATCAGGTAGGGCAAAAATCAAAATTAAAAGCACACCAGACAAGGGGGAAAGTAACTTAAAACTTGCTCTAACCGGCGTTACTGAGCACAATCTTAAAAATGTTGATGTAACCTTTCCCTTAGGAAAATTTATTTGCGTGACAGGGGTTTCTGGAAGCGGCAAATCAACTCTCATAAATGATGTTTTTTTTCATGCACTTGCACAAAAGAAAAATCCTTTTCATAAAGAAAAGCCTGGAAAATTTGAATCTATTACTGGACACGATGACTTAAAGCGTGTTTTTATGATTGACCAGTCACCTATAGGAAGAACACCTCGTTCAAATCCCGCAACCTACACTGGGGCATTTACTTACATTCGAGATATTTTCGCAAATTCACGAGATGCGCGTATGCGTGGATACACACCCGGTCGGTTTTCTTTTAACGTAAAAGGGGGGCGCTGTGAGACATGTGAAGGAGAGGGACAAATAAAAATTGAAATGCAATTCTTGCCAGATGTCTATGTAAAATGTGAAGCCTGTAATGGTACTCGGTATACTCAGGACACGCTTGAAATTCAATTTGATGGGAAAAATATAGCTGAAATCCTCAATATGAGTGTAGAAGAAGCAATTCCATTTTTCTCATTCCACGAAGGTCTTTCATCTCGTCTTTTGACTCTAAAAGAAGTTGGTCTTTCTTACATAAGACTTGGACAACCGGCAACAACACTTTCTGGTGGGGAAGCGCAAAGAATCAAACTTGCATCAGAGCTTTCCAAAAAAGGCGGAGGTGGCTCTTTGTATCTTTTGGATGAGCCGACAACTGGACTTCATTTTGCCGATTTAGAAAAACTCATTTTAGTACTGCGACGCTTAGTAGATAAGGGAAATACCGTAATTGTAATAGAACACAACCTAGATTTAATAAAAAACTCTGACTACATAATAGATTTGGGTCCTGAAGGGGGAGATGGAGGAGGAAAGATTATCGCGCAAGGAACTCCTCGCGAAATAGCGAAAGTAAAGAACTCCTATACCGGAAGATATCTAAGTCGCGAGCTTTCCCGATGAAAAAGACCTTTTTAACGTTGATATTCCTCAGTTTTCTCTGTTTTCCAAAGGCTCTGTACGCCGGAACAGATGAAAATTTTGACATTTCAGTAAAAGCCCGATATGAGGTTGCCGAGAGTGGTGTGACGTCAATAACTCAAAATATTTCTATACGCAATAAAAAAGATTTTATTTATACTCCAAGTTATTCAATTGCAATAGGGTTGAGGGATTTGGAGAATATTCAAGCATTTAGCGAAGATGGTTCCATACCCTTTACGCTTATTGATGATAAGAAGGAAGAGAAGAGTATTAAGGTAAATTTTAAAAAAAGGTTTACGGGGGTTAATACAAGTAATGACTTTACAATTAAGTTTGATACAAACGATATTGCATTCAGAAAAAATGGAATTTGGGAAATTTCTATTCCTGGACTATCGCAAGAGGACTCCTTTTCTGATTATGCAATAAGTCTTACTGTTCCTGAGTCTTTTGGACAAGCAAGCATAATAAAACCAAAAAAAGCAAAATCATCTTCCCTCACCTTCAGCAAAGCAGAGGTAGGCAACGCAGGTGTAATTGTAGTATTTGGTGAAAATCAATTTTATAATTTTATATTAGACTACAACATTTCAAATCCCAATTTTTATCCCGCCAAGACAGAGCTTGCTCTTCCCCCTTCTACAAATTATCAGCAGGTACTTTTAACATCTATAACTCCAAAGCCGATAAATGTTTTTAAAGACGTTGATGGCAATTGGATTGCGGAATACAAATTACTTCCGCAGCAAAAGCAGGTAGTGCAGGTAAAAGGTTTGGCTAAAATTCTCTCAAAACCTAATCCAGAACAATTAAGTCCAGAACAAAGGAAATTGTATACAGCTCAAAAAGCATACTGGGATGTAACAAATACAAAAATTCAAAAATTAGCCAAAGAATTAAAGACTCCAGAGAAAATTTATGGGTATGTGGTAAAAACATTGGAGTATGATTATGAGAAAGTTGCTTCAAAAACGAATCGTCTTGGTGCCCTAGGGGCTCTTTCTAATACAAAAAATGATGTGTGTCTTGAGTTTTCTGATTTGTTTGTGGCTTTAGCAAGAGCAGCAGGAATACCAGCACGTTCTCTTGAGGGGTATGCGTATACAGACAATGACAAGCTGAGACCATTGTCTCTTGTTGAGGACGTTTTGCATGCTTGGCCGGAGTATTACGATGAGTCAGCAAAAACGTGGATAATGGTTGACCCGACGTGGGGAAATACGACAAAAGGAGTCGATTTCTTTCACACTCTTGACTTCGAGCATATTGTTTTTGCTATCAAGGGAAGTGACAGTGCGTATCCGATTCCGGCAGGCGGATACAAATTTGAAAAGCCAACGAAGGACGTACAAGTATCTTTTGCAAAAAAAGAGGAATTTAAACAACAGAAGTCTTTTGAGCTACATGAAGATTTTCCGTCATATTCATTCTTTAACTTTCCTTTAAGAGGCAATATAACTGTTAAAAATACCGGAAATACACCTATTCAAAATGAAAAAATGCACGTTGTAACAAGTTTTTCTAAAGAAGTAACAGAATACACCATTGATTACATACCGCCATTTGGAGAGAAAGTCTATACCTTGGAATTCAACCAACTCCCCTTTTTGACAAAAGGCAACTATACTCTTACAATTTCTCTTAACGACAAAGTGCTTAATAAGAGCATCGCTTTTTCCTTTTTTCCGGAAGCGAAAATCTTAGTGATTGGAGGTGTTATTCTCATTGGAGCCATCCTTACATTTATCATTACCATCAGAACCGGGGGTTTACTTATTCAAAGACGCAACCGATAAGATTCTCTATGTTGGAAAAGCAAAGGATCTTAGAAAAAGAGTTTCTTCTTACTTTAGTAATAAAGCTCTAGACAGTAAAACTCTCGCTCTTGTAAAAAATATAAAGTCAATTGACTATATTCGTGTTGGTTCTGAAATTGAGGCATTTCTTCTTGAAGCAACGCTTATTAAAAAGCATCTACCTTTTTATAATATAAAGCTTGTAGATGACAAAACTTACCCTTACGTAAAAATCGACAAAGGCGTCAATCCATCAGTTGTGATAACGCGAAAACGGGATGTAGAGACACACACCACAAAAAGTGCTGTTGTGTATTTTGGTCCTTATACAGATGTTACTGCACTAAAGACAGTGCTGAAGTTGTTAAGACGAATATTCCCATTTCAATCGGTTGTTAACCACCCAAAAAGAAAATGCCTGTATTACCATTTAGGCATGTGCCCCTGTCTTCCAGCAGTTCCTGAAAGCAAGGATCTATACTTTCGCAACCTAAAACGAATTCAAGCGTTTTTGGATGGAAAGAAGGACGAAGTCATAAAAACACTTCTTAATGAGCAAACAATTGAAGTTAAGAATGAAGAATTTGAGAAAGCAGCAGAAATTCAAAAGAAAATAGACAGAATAACGCTTATAACTAGCTCTCAGTACGAGCCATTTCGGTATCTTGAAAAACCTGATTTCTACTATGAAAGAATTGAGAGGGAGCTTGTCTCTCTTCAAGTTATTTTAAAAGACTACTATCCAGAGTTAGGAAAACTGGCTCGAATTGAGTGCTACGATATTTCAAATCTTCAGGGTACAAATGCTACCGGTTCTATGGTGGTTTTTATACAAGGGGAAACTTCTTCTAAGAATTACAGACGTTTTAAAATAAAAACAAAAGCAACGCCGGACGATTTCTTTATGATGCAAGAAGTCTTGGGGAGGCGACTGAAAAGAACTGATTGGCCATATCCTGAGCTTATGGTTATTGATGGCGGGAAAGGGCAAGTAGGGACTGCATTAAAGGCACTGACAAATGCCAAAATGAGAATACCTGTGATTGGTCTTGCAAAGAGGGAGGAAACCATAGTTATTCCCCAAAAAAAAGCAGGAGGTATACAATTTATCGAAGTAAAATTAGACAACTCAACACCTGGAATTAACTTGCTTCGAAGAATCCGTGATGAGGCTCACCGTTTTGCTGTTACGTATCACAAGCTGCTTCGAAAGAAGAGTATGATGGCCTAATTTAAGTTGAGATTTAGCTCAAAAATTGATACGCTTACTACATGAAAGGAGCAGTCAAACATATTTTTCTTTATGCGTTTGCGCTATTCATTACCTCCAGTATGTTTGATGGACTTACTCTAAGTGGGGGCTTTCAAACATTACTTATTGGGGGGATTTTGCTTGCCATAGGTTTTAAAATACTAAGGCCAGTCATTAACATTATCACGCTCCCTTTTAATATGATTACTTTTGGGTTATTTTCCATACTAACAACTGCCTTCATTCTTTTTCTTATAACTTTAGTGTATCCATCTATTCACGTAGCTCCATTTTATTTTCATGGATTTAACTCATTTGGGGTAGAGATACATCCTTTTCAGGTGACACTTCTTTTGTCATATGTCATTATTTCTGCTACAATATACCTCATCACAAAGATAATGTTGTCTTTGTTTGACTGAATGTATGTCCATATTCGTAATAGTTCAAATTACTGTCTCGCTGCTCCTAGTTGTAAGCGTCATCCTGCAAAATAGGGGAACAGATGCTGGGATAGCATTTGGAGGGGGTACGGAGAGTTTTCGTAGTAAAAGAGGGTTAGAAAAATTTCTCTTTTATGCAACTATAGTTTTGTTAGTTATCTTCGCGTCCAACTCAATTCTCTCACTTGTTCTGCAGTAGGTAGCGCATTTATGGCATCACAAAGGAAACGGTATTACCTCTGGCTTTTTAAGGCTTATGTTAAGCGAATGAGAAGCACGATTTTAAGTTCCTTGGTTTTAGGAATTCTGGTTTTTTTTGCAGCTGTTGGACTTCTTAATTACTATTTTAGACCACTTCTTCAAAAAAGCACAATAACTCTTGGCTATTGGGGAGCATATAGAATTGAAAGTATACCAGAAGGAATTCTAGCGAAAGTAAGCTATGGACTTACTGCAGTTACTCCGCAGAACGCAATAACTCCTGCAGCAGCAGACCGTTGGGAAATTTCAAAGGATGGAAAAGTGTACACATTTCATCTTAAAAAAGGACAGTTTTTTCACAATGGAGATGAGTTAACCTCTGACTCACTTCAATATAGCTTCCAAGATGTATCTTCAAAGAAAATTGATAGATACACAGTGTCCTACACCTTAAAGGAGCCGTACGCCCCATTTATCTATGCCGTTTCAAAGCCAATTCTTACGAAAGATTTTTCGGGACTTGGGAACTACAAGGTTAAAGATGTAAGCGTGAATGGAGGTTTTGTCAAAACAATGACTTTAGTGAGTACAAAGGATACTACCAAAAAAGAGAGAATCTTTTTTTACCCAACTTCAAAAGCTCTTAAAGTTGCTTTTGCGCTTGGCGAAGTTGATACCGCTTACGAGTTGATGAATGACTCAATTGGAACATCAAGCTTAAAGGATTGGGAACGAGTAGAAACGAAACAATATACAGATTATTCCACTATGGTTGCTGTTTTTTACAGCAACGCAGACGATGCGCTTGGAAATAAAAAGGTTAGACAAGCACTCAATTATGCTCTACCGGCTAGAGTGGAGAATGGGGAGCGTTCTTATGGCCCCATTCCACCTAACTCGATATATTTTGAAAAAGCACCTAACTATGGTATTTCTGATTTGGAAATAGCTAAAACAATTCTTTCAACAGTAGACGAGCCAATAAAAAAGCCGCTTAAGATTTCAACAGTCGAGGAATATAAAGACGATGCCATCAAAATTCAAAAGGCTTGGAAAAATTTGGGTGTTAATTCTGAAATTGTCATTGTTACTGAAATTCCTTCTGATTTTCAAATTTTACTCTATCGTTACAAGCTTCCAAAAGATCCTGATCAATATATTCTTTGGCACTCAGCGCAGCAAAACAATATAGTAAATTTTAAAGACTTAAGGATAGACAAACTTCTTGAAGATGGGAGACTAACAACAGATCTTGCAAAACGAAAGAAGATATATGCTGATTTTCAGAAGTATCTTACCGACGATGTTCCAGCATCTTTCTATTACTTCCCGTACGAATACACGCTCTCTCGCAACTAATTTTTTTTGAAGATATAAAAATTTGGAAGTTCTTTGATAAGCGAGAAGTCTCCTCTCGTTTTAAGTTGTTGGGCAATTTGTAGATGTTCTCGATAGATAACAATGTAGTCAGATAATTCTACGCCGTATGGAAGTACGTAAATATCTTTACGATGGGACAGGTGTGCGCCAATGTTGTTAGTTGACGCAACTGCAGCGTTATCTGGAATTGTTTTTAGGGCTCTTGCTATTTCTAGCTTATGCTTATCTTGTTGGATGAATCCTGAAAAATCAGGAGTCCTACTGTATGGCAAAAGGCCCGTTGACCATGAGGTATATATTGTAGTAACGAGAATATAGGTCAGAAGCATGCGCGGTGGAATAATAACAAGCTTTTGACTCAGCAGTTTTTTTGCACCAAATATTGCTGCAAGATATAAGAACGGCACGATAGCAGCATCGTAATGATAGTCGTAGGAACGAAGCCCTGGATTTGCTGAAAGCGTATTAATAAGAACATCAGGTAACGCAAAAAACAAGTAGATGGGTGAAAAAAGAGCTAAATAACCTGTGCTGCTTAAGAGTTGAGCGTAATAAGTGAATGTTGCTTGATTGAAAAAAACTGGGATAAGCAGGTATGGTTTGAGGATTGCTGTCGCAATTATTGATGAAGGACTGTCCCCTAGGTAGCTCAGGTAAGCAAGGGCAAAGTGTTCATGTCCTCGAGCTGCAGGTATAAACTTTGCCATAAGAAGGTAAAATGCAAGAAAAGAACACACTGTCAGCAACACTCCCCACAATCTTTTACCTTTATAAAAGAGAGCAACACCGAATAAACCTGAAATAAGATAAATTTCTTCCTTTGTGAGAACAGATAATCCGAGAAAGAGTAATAGCAGCGCGTACCTTTTTTTTATAAAGTAATAACTAGCTCCTAAGAGAAATGTTGATGCCAAGGCTACTGAATGAAAATCAAAAACAGTCTGCTCTTGGATATAAAAATTGAATAAATAAGAAATAGAAAGCGCAAGCGCTAGCCCATTGTTTTTAAGTACATTTTTCCCGATACCAAAGACAAAATATGCACCAAGGCCTATCACAACCGTTTGTATAATAAGAAGCATTCCTGGGTGTTCCCACAGCAGATAAAATGGTGCAAGCAAAATCAATAGAAAGTCAGCATGAATACCAAGGCGCGAAATCGGATTGATCCCGTCAGGATTTGTAAGCACGAAGACATGACCATGGAACGTGTTCCAAACAGTCTGGGCCATATTACCTAAATCAAACCTTCCCGAAGCATAGTTGGCGTGACGTAAAAGTGTAAAAGACACGAAGTATGTAATAAAGGCCGCCACAAAACATGAAAGCATGATCATATAGCCATTCAGTTTTTGAATAAAAACTGATTTGCAGAACTTTTTGTAAGAAGAAAATACAATAAGCGAGAGAATTTCAGCTAGCAAAATCCCAATTCTTGAAAGAATGGCTATAAGTGCAACAACGGAAAGGGGTGCAAATAAGGTTAATGAAAATACAATCATTCCTTCTCTTACTCCGAGCCCCATGGGGGATACAAAAAACAAATAACCAATAAGCCAAGAAAAAACAAATAGTGACACGAATAGCACAAAATGAATCGGAGTCAAAAAGGTAAGCGATACTGCAATAAGATAATTACCTAGACCAAAAAGAATCCATCCGAGTAAGGCAGTAAAAAATGACAGAGAGTACTTTCTTATGAAAGCTCCAATAAGTGAAAGCTTATGAAAAGTCCAGCGGTAAGAAAAACAAAAAAGGACAAAAAAACCTATGCAAGCTGTGGTTAAGATAGGAACCATACTGTTTGTAAAGGGCAAAAACCACAACAATTTATTTTCCAGAAAGACTAATGCGGGGAGGGCAATAATAGAAGCAGAAGCTACAAGCACTATCGCTTCAATAAAAATTGTCGAAACTGTTCTGGAAGTTTGTATTTGTTCCGTATGCAAGCCTCGGATTCTTGAAGCAAACGAAAAAATACTTCCCGGTATATATCTTCTTATTTCTGCAAACGCATATACATAGAGGAGCCTGTGGGCTTCTCCAGCTACACCCACCTTTCTGGCAATTTGAAGCCAAACAAGGCTTTTAAGGACAAAAAACAACAGGATGCAAACTACTCCCAGCAGAAAGACAGGTATGTTCATAGAAAAAACGGCTCTAGTTATTTCTGTTTTTGCCGAAAATAAAATCTTACCAATAAAAAAAACAGTTAAGATAGTGAGGGGAACTCCAAAAGCAAACTGAACTACACCCTTAACTGATTTCAAGTGCTTGCTTGTTTTCATAAGATTCAGGTATGAGATTTATATTTGAGAGGAAATCTTTTTGCTTCTTTGTGGTTGAGATTTACTAATAAATCAGCCAGAAACCCCGTAAAGATGGTTTGGACTCCGGCAATTACAAACAGAACTGCAAAAATAAGGAGAGGGCGGTTGCCAATAGCATGCCCCGCCAGTTTTTCGGAAACGAGATACATGAGTAGGATAGAACCAAGAACAAGCGAAAAAACGCCAATTTTGCTAAAAAAGTGTAACGGTCTAATGGTATACTTCGTTAGAAAATATATGGTAAACAGGTCGGGTAGGGCGGTAAATATTTTCGTAGCTTTGTATTTTGAGTAGCCAAATTTTCTTTCGTGGTGAACAACCGGAATTTCTGAGACTCGAAATCCCATTTCATCAGCCATAACAGGAATAAACCGATGCATTCCACCATAAATATTTAGCTCTTTTGCCAAATCGCTTCTGTACAATTTAAGACCGGAATTAAGGTCATTGAGCTTTAGACCAAACATAATTGATACAAGCCAGTTAAAGAATTTTGAGGATAACTTTGTTCTTGCCCTGTCTTTCCTAAGCTTTCTCCAGCCAGTCACTAAATCGTATTCATGGGACTCTAGATACTCAAACATGAGCGGGATATTTGAAGGATCATCCTGCAAATCTGCATCTAGTGTGAGAATAAATTCTCCTTCTGCTTCTTGAAAACCCAAAGAAAGAGCAGTTGATTTACCTAGGTTGCGTCTAAAGGCAAAAATTTTGATATGGGAATTGTTTTTCTCTAGTGTTTTAAGCAATTCAAGACTTGTGTCCGTGGAGCCGTCATCAATAAATAATATTTCATAGCTTTTATCAAACTCCTTAAATACTGAAGTTATTTGCTCAAGAAGCTGTGGGATGCTTTCTTCTTCGTTACAGACTGGAATGACAAGACTGAATTGGGGTTTCATACTATGATTTAAGTATAGCAAACAGGCCACAGAAAATGTGACCCTGTACTTTGTGAGCCGACAGGGGCGTGTTCTGTTTGCCTTTACTTTCAAACAGTCAAGTCCCTGTACTTTGTGAGCCGACAGGGGCTTGAACCCTGAACCTACTCCTTAAGAGGGAGTTGCTCTACCAATTGAGCTATCGGCCCTAACACACGTTTTCTAAATTACGAAAGATCAATTGTCGTGATCAATTGAGCTATCGGCCCGATACGCTTCGTTATTCGTTTGCTTTGCGCGCCCGAAGGGACTCGAACCCCCAACCCCATCGTCCGAAGCGATGTACTCTATCCATTGAGCTACGGGCGCATGCGGATGTAACTGTATATTTTAACAAATTAATCTTATGTACTCAATTATAGTCGCAAGTTTCCTTTTTTCACAAACAGTTATTAATGTTTTTAAGGTTCAACCTTCGTTGAGCCTAGTTAAGGTTGAACCTTAAAAAAGAATCCTAGAGAAAATGGTTTGAGCTTCACGCATCGAGTGCGGGCTGGAGCTTGCTAACTAGACATCTAAGGTCTCCGAATCAAACTCTTGACCTTGTCACTTTTTTTACTATATAGTAGTGACAGGTAGTAATTTATCGAGTTTATTCTAATGAACAAAAAGTACCTTATTCTTGGTGCCGTCGGCTTTTTTCTTATTGCGGGAATCGCAATTACACTTCTTCTTCTTAAAAATTCACAAGATGTCAGGTCTCGCGCTCAGGCACTTCCAACCCCAGTTATTACAACAACTCCCGGAGCGACGAGCGTTAGTCCAACTGCCCCAGCTTCACAAATCAATGACGGAGCCTGTATTGCACCAGCAGCAACAAGCAATGTGCTCGTAGATTATCCAAATTGTGAAGGCATTAATTGCTCGTTTACCGACGCTAGTTGTACATGGGATGCTTCAGCAGAGGCGGCAACGTATGAAGTGACAATTACTGAAGTAGAAGCCGGCACTCAAGTAAAGCAAGAGTCACTTGCTGCGGGAGTATTAAAGACTGTCTTTCCGGTTACACAGGGAAAAACATACAAGTGCGAAGTTTCCGCTAAAAATGCTTGTGGAGCAACTGGGGCTGCCACCAGTCATCAGCTTCTTTGTATAGTTGATGCAATGGTATCCCCAACGGAAGCGCCAACTCCAACCATCGCTCCAACAGCTACTCCAACAAACACCCCAGTACCTACAAAAACTATCCCAACGGGAACTCCGCCTCAAGCCGGAAGCTATGCGCAGACGATTGGAATACTTGGCGGAATAATGCTTGCAATAATTGGAGG
>CAZKYX010000023.1:0-17818 GCA_964557125.1 uncultured Gammaproteobacteria bacterium | reverse complement strand
CAACTAAAATAATATAATGACTCACATGAAAATTGGCATAATTGGCGCTGGATTCACCGGTCTTTCAGCAGCCTACTATTTACAAAGGCTTGGCCATTCAGTTACAGTCTTTGAAAAAGACCCGCAGCCAGGAGGACTTGCTATTGGCTACAAAGAAAAGGAATGGAGCTGGAGTCTCGAGCACCATTACCATCATTGGTTTACAAATGACAAAGCGGTACTCGCTCTTGCAAGAGAAATCCATCATGAAGTAGTTATAAAAAAGCCAATAACTTCTTCTTTTGTAGAAGGTAGCATCTATCAGCTTGATTCACCCCTTTCACTCCTCAAGTTTCCTAAAATTTCGGTATTGAATCGAATACGGATGGGTTTATCTCTAGCACTCCTTCGTTTTAATCCAATCTGGAAACCGTTAGAAAAATTTCGAGCAGAACCGTATCTGCAATATATGATGGGTTCTGTTGGATACAAAAAAATATGGGAACCTCTTATGCAAAATAAGCTTGGAAATTATGCCAGTATTGTATCGCTTGCTTGGTTTTGGGCAAGAATCTACAAAAGAACCCAAAGCCTTGCTTACCCCGAAGGTGGATTTTTAGAATTCGCTCAGCATCTCGAAAATGAAATAAAAAAAATGGGTGGAATTTTTCATTATGATGCAGAAGTTGTTGAACTTTCTTCTAAAGAAAAGCCGGAAATAAAGCATAGAAAACTTGGTAATTCTAAACTAGAGATTAGCAATTACGACAAAGTCGTCGTTACCCTACCTTCACCATTATTTATAAAGATAGCGCCTGCTCTTCCACAGAAGTATAAAGAACGGGTAACAAAACAAAAAGGAATAGGTGCTGTAAATGTGGTGTTGCGACTAAAGGAAAGCTTTTTCAAAAATGGTACCTATTGGCTTAACATGTGCGACCTACAGTCTCCTATTCTTGCAATTGTAGAACACACTAATTTCATGGATTCCAAAAAATATAATAAAGAACATCTTGTATATGTAGGAAACTACATGGAAACAACTGACAAAAGGTTTGCGATGACAAAAGAGGAGCTTCTAAAACTCTATAACCCTTGGCTTTGCAAGATTAACCCAAATTATAAATCATCAATAATAAATTATCATTTATTTAAAGCTCCTTTTGCTCAACCCATTGTACCACCCAACTATTCAAAACTCCTTCCACCAACTAAAACGCCATTTAAAAATGTGTATCTCGCAAACATACAGCAAGTGTATCCTTGGGATAGAGGTACTAACTACGCAGTTGAACTTGGCAAGAATATTGCCGAAAAAATTAATGAAAACAAAAGCTAAGAATATTAATCTTTCCTCACTTTTTATCCTCTTACTTCTAATCGTAGGGGTCGTGTTCCGTTTTTATAATTTGGGGTGGGGTAGTCCATTCTTCTTTCATCCCGATGAGAGAAATATAGCATCAGCAGTTACACAACTACAATTCCCAAATGAAATGAACCCTCATTTCTTTGCGTATGGAAGCCTTCCGATATATGTAATTTATCTCTTGGGCGTCGTTATTAATTCGATTGCATCGCTATTTAACATTGTTCCAATAGAACAAATCTTCCATGTCTCATTCGAAATGGCCATTTTTGCTAGCAGAATATTTTCAGCATTCCTTTCAATTCTTACAGTACTCTTAACATATAAAGTAGCATCATTTTACAAAGGCAGATATACAAAATTTTTAGCTTTCGCTTTTTCACTTCTCAGCGTAGGATACCTTCAGTATGCACACTTTGGAACTTTTGAGATGTGGCTTACTTTTTTTACATTGTTGCTGTTTTATAGCCAACTCATTTTTATTAAAAATAATAGCGAAAAACATTTCTTACTAAGTACACTGCTTGTGGGAATTCTTATTTCCATAAAAATCTCGTCGGTAGCCTTACTCCCCATTATTTTTCTTGTTGCAGCAATCCAAGAACTTAAAAATAAAGTAAAACTAACTCATGCTTTACTAAGAATTTTTGCCTACCTTATCCTTCTTTGTTCTGTTGTTCTTCTTGTAGTATTTACCACTTCTCCATACATATTCTTGGATTTTAGTTCTTTTATATCAAGCATCACGTATGAAACGAATGTCGCAACCGGTAGCCTACCAGTATTTTACACAGCAGGCTTTATTGATTCCCAACCTTTACTCTTTCAAGCCTTGAAAGTCTATCCTTTTCTCCTAAATCCTATCCTTGCAATACTCTTTATACCAGCATGCATAGTTTTTTTCTGGAATGCTATCGAGCAAAGGGAAAAAAGAATGATACTGCTCATCATCTTTTTACTTGCGCTTATACTATCTCAATACTTTCTGTATGTTAAATGGATAAGGTATTACGTACCGACCCTTCCATTTATATATATTATTCTTTCTTGGGGAATAAGTAGCATCATTGAAAGATTTAAGAAATATTCATTTTTTGCTGTAGGCATTCTTTGCTGTATATCTTTTTTCTATGGAACACTTTATTTCTCAACGGTAACTTTACCAACGGATAGCAGGGTAGCTGCTTCCGAGTGGAGTACCCATAATATTTCAAGAGATGCATATATACTTTCTGAGGTGTACGATCTTGGTATAACTCCTTTTAATGCACGCTTTAAGAACATAGAACTATTCAATTTTTATGATTTAGATCACGTACCAACACTGAGTGAGGAATTAAAGAAAACTATTGATACATATCAAATCATCATTCTACCAAGTCAGAGAATATACAAGAATCGAACATTATATCCTGAAAAGTTTTCAGTAAGTAGTGTCTTTTATAAAGAGTTATTTAGTGGAAGGCTTGGATATAGAAAAATTTACGAGACACGTTGCAGTGTATTTTGCAAAATTCTCTATGGTGGAAGTCCAGTTTTTAGTTATGAGGAAACTGCTAATGTATTTGATAGACCGCAATTCTATATTTTCGAAAAAATAAAATGAAAAAAATAATTTTAAAGCTCAGAAAACACAAAAGCTTAATTCTCCTTTCTACTATATTGCTTTTTGGATTCTATCTAAGAACATTCAACATCAACTGGGACAGTAACTATTCCTTCCACCCAGATGAAAGAGCTATTGCACTTTTTACTATTCCACTAGAAATTCCGCTCACCGCTCAAGATTTTTTCTCGTCTCAGAGCTCTTTTAATCCTCATTTTTTTGCATACGGAAATTTCCCAATATATCTTTTGTTTTTCTTTGTCTCTGCTGTAGAACATCTTGACCCAACGATTGGATATTATGGCAAAATCAATCTCTTAGGAAGGCTTCTCTCTTCTCTTGCTGATACTGGAACTATTCTTGTACTCTTTCTCTTGGGCAAAAAAATATTTTCAAATAATGTTGGACTACTGGCTTCGCTCTTCTATGCAATTGCCGTTCTCCCCATTCAACTTTCACATTTTTATGCTGTAGACACACTCCTTACTTTTTTTATGATTTCAACGGTATACATAATAATACTTTTGCTCCTAAAACCTTCGTACAAAAAGACCTGCCTTCTTGGATTAATATTTGGTCTTTCCCTAGCAACAAAAATTAGCGCACTTTCGCTTGTACCAATTGTTGCTCTTGGAATATTCCTTATGGCGATGAAAAAGTTTCATAATAGTGAAAAGAGAGGAATACACCTAAAAAAACTTTTGATAACTTTGAGTTGCCACCTTGCACTTGTAGTCCTCTGTTCTGTCATTGTCTTTTTTGTAACCCAACCATACGCACTCATTGACTTTGGAGAATTTGTCAAACAAACACAAGCGCAATCTCAAATGACAAAAAGTGCATTTACTTTTCCCTACACGTTACAATATGTGGGAATTATTCCTTACTATTACGAGCTGCAGCAAGTATTTCTTTGGGGTTATGGTCCTATTCTTACCACTCTTGCACTGTTTGGCTTTATGCATCTTATCAGCCGAATTTTTAAGATGTCAGAAAAAAAGAATTTCCCCTCCATAATAATTATTTCCTATTTCTTTATTTACTTTCTACTTGTTGGAAGTTTTAAAGTTGGTTGGATGCGCTATATGTTACCCCTCTATCCAATTCTTGCCATCTTTTCATCAATCTTTGTTGTTAATGTTCTAAGACCGCAGTTAGAAAAACATATTCACAAAAAAAGCAGAGTGCTCGTTGATAAGCTTGTCCTTATATTGTTGCTATTACTACCGCTACTCTGGACCTTCTCATTCATTTCTATTTATCAGAAAAAAAACACTCGCCTTGTCGCGACTGAATGGATTCACTCACACATACCAATTGGCAGCGTTCTTGCTATTGAGCACTGGGATGATGCCTTACCGGTATATGGAGGAGAAAAATACATACAGGTGAGTCTTCCACTCTATGAACCCGATACAGAGAATAAATGGACTGGTATTGATGCACAGCTCGAGCAATCAGACTATATTATTCTTGCATCAAATAGACTATACGTCCCACTTCAAAAATTAACTAATTGCGCAAATCTTCCACCATTAAAATGCTACCCATTAACAGCTACCTATTATAAGCGGCTATTCTCAGGAAAACTTGGCTTTAGAAAGGTTGCAGAATTTAGTAACAATCCAAGAATTCCGTTTACTAATTTTGAGATAGATGACCAAAGCGCGGATGAGTCTTTTACCGTCAACGACCATCCGAAGATAATTATTTTTCAAAAAAACGAATTGTAAACGGAAGACTTTTTAAGTACAATGTATCGTTATAACAATGAAAACAGTATTAATCACAGGTGGCACAGGATTTCTCGGAGTCCATCTTGCTCGCTTCTTACTTAAAAAAGGGTACTCAGTCACACTTCTTGATACAGCTGACCTTACCGCAAAAGATTTAGTTAATAAAGTAACTGTCGTAAAGGCTGACATTCGAAATGCGAAAGAAATGAGCAGTGCTTTTTCAAATATTGATTACGTTGTACACGCAGCAGCTGCATTGCCAATTCATCACGAAAGAAAATATATTTTTGATGTAAATGTTAATGGAACCCGCCAAGTTTTAAAAACTTCCTTTACAAAAAAGGTAAAAAAACTCGTGTTCATTTCGACAACCGCAATGTACGGTGTACCAAGAACGTTACCAGAAAAAGAAACAGATAATATATATCCAATTGGACACTATGGTGAATCAAAGGCACAAGCTGAAAAATTATGTCTTGCTTATCAAAAGAAAGGATTAAAGGTTAATATCATTCGTCCAAAAACTTTTCTAGGACCTGAAAGACTTGGGGTTTTTACCATATGGTTTGAAGCAATTTTTCAGAATAAACCTGTTTTTATCTTAGGCAAGGGTGAAAATCTCTATCAGTTACTAGAAGTGAGAGACTTGTGTGCCCTTATTGAAAGTGCGCTTGTATCAAACAGGAGCGGAGAAATCTTTAATGCCGGTGCCAAGAATTTTGGTACGTGGCAAAGTGATCTACAAGCGCTTATAAAACATGCAAAGTCAAAATCAAAGATAGTGTCAGTACCAGTAAAACCAGCACAACTCGCACTTGGAATCCTTGAAGCGTTCAATCTTACGCCAATTGTGGCATGGCATTACAAAACATTCCCTGTAAATTCTTACGTCAGTACAAAAAAGGCAGAGAAGATTTTACATTTCAAACCCACGAAAGGAAATGAAGAAATACTTATCGAGAGCTACGATTGGTACAAGGAACATAGAAAGGAATTTATAGGAAAAGAAGGCAAAACTCATAGGACAGTTTGGAATTTTAAACTGTTAGATATTGTCCTGAAGTTCTTCCAATAATATTATTTTAAACAATATAACCATGCAACTATTTAACCATTTACATATATGAGAATAGGTTTTGACTTTGACAAAGTTTTTGTAAATTACCCTCCGCTGGTACCACCAAAACTAATTGACTATCTTTACAAAGGAAAACTTGCCGTTCTAAAAGAGAAAACTAAAAATGTAGAACTTTCATATAGATACCCTGGCACATTTGAACAGAATATAAGAATACTTTCACATCTTCCACTATTCAGAAAGCCGCTCAAAAAAAATATTACTGCACTTAAGAAAATTTGTAAAGAAAAAAATTGCAACACCTATCTTGTCTCCAGTCGGTTCGGATTTCTAAGAAAAAGAACGAATGAATGGATTAAAAATAATCACCTCAATAAATATTTTAAGGGTGTGTATTTTAACTACCATGATGAGCAACCGCACTTATTTAAAGAGAAAACGATTGCAAAACTAAAACTTGACACCTATGTAGACGACGACATCGATTTACTTGTTTACCTCTCCAAAAAAAATCAGAAACTAAGTCTTTTTTGGGTCACTCAAAAAAAAGAATCTGAATACAAAATGCTACCCAAAAGCATCGTGGCAATTAAAGATATTAACGAATTATATACAAAATACTTAAAGAACTAATGTTTCAAGATTTTATTTTTATTACACAGTGGTGGTTCTATATTTTTTTGATTGGTTTAATATTCTTTCCAATTACAACCCGGTTCTTTTCTCAATTTAAAGATCTAGGATATCCTTTCTCAAAAGTTATCGCAATCGCGATATTAACATACATTGTATTTATTCTTGGTAGTCTGCATCTTCTCGTTTTCAATCGGATGGTATTGCTTCTTTTGCTGCTTATTGCAACAACTGGACTTATTTTTATCTATTCAAAAAAAAAGATTTCAATTCCTAGCAAGAACGTTCTCTTTCTCTGGGTATTTGAAGAAATACTTTTCTTTTTATCACTTTGGTTTTGGTCATACATAAAAGCATTTCAGCCGGATATTCATGGACTGGAAAAATTCATGGACTTTGGCTTTATGAATTCGATACTTCGCTCAACGTATTTCCCACCAACAGACATGTGGTTTACTCCGCTTTCTATTAACTATTATTACTTTGGACATATGGCAAGTGCATTCTTAATTAAATTGTCAGCGGTCCCAACTTTTATTGCATACAATCTTTTACTTTCAACTATATTTGCTTTTACAGTTACGCTTGCTTTCTCACTTGTTTATACCGTCACCTTTACAGTACTCAAAAAAACAAGAACAAGTATGCTAACAGGGCTTCTTGCAGCTATTGTAACCACGCTTGGCGGTAATCTTCACACGATTTATACATTATTTAATTCATATGATGGTGAGCATCCTGTTCCCTTGTGGAAACTAGGATTAAATCTTGAAAAATTTCCGAATAATTATTGGTACCCAAATGCTACCCGCTTTATTCCTTTTACTATTCATGAATTTCCTGCATATTCTTTTGTTGTATCTGATTTGCATGGCCACGTTCTTGATATTCCATTTGTATTCTTGACACTGGCTCTCATCTACTCACTTTTCTTACAAAAAAGAATATCTTACATTACTGTCGGCTTCATCTCATTCCTGCTAGCGGTTATGTATATGACCAACGCATGGGATGGCATAATATATTTTGGCTTATTTTCTCTTGCAATAGCGTTGATTAAATTCTCTAACCTATCTTTCAAAAAAATAAAAAAACAAGGAAAAAATCCAGTAAAAAATGTACAAAGAGTTTTTCTAAGTATTCGCGGGAAAAGAATCTACTTTTTTGAAACAATAAAACTTATTTCAGTTGCACTTATTGGGTACATAGTCTTTGCGTTACCATTTAATATTCACTTTAAGCCTTTTGTGTCAGGTATTGGATTTATCTGTGCCCCAAGCTTTTTGACAAAGATTGGCTCCATCGGCCCTCTTCTTTTTGAAGCAGATCACTGTCAAAAATCACCCCTTTGGCAGCTGTTCTTTTTATACGGGTTCTTTTATATAGTTGTTGGATTATTTATCGTGTATTTAATGCGACAGAAAGGCAAACTCATCTCCCCAACTCTTGGATATATCTTACTGCTTATACTTTTTTCAACCATACTTATTATTACTCCTGAATTCATTTATGCAAAAGACATTTATCCCGCACATTACAGAGCAAATACGATGTTTAAACTTGGATATCAAGCGTTTATTATGCTATCTCTTTGCTCTGCATTTATCATTTCTTATCTGCTTAACAAATGGAAGCGGTATATTCTGCTTCCCATTTTCTTTATTCTTCTATCATTCGTTCTCATTTACCCTTACTTTGCAGTTAATTCATATTTTGACCAACTAAAACATTACAGAGGACTTAATGGACTTTCATATATAAAAACTCTATACCCTGATGATTATGAAGCGATAACATGGATACAAAGAAATATATCTGGCCAGCCTGTTATTCTTGAGTCTCAAGGCGATTCTTATACTGATTACGGAAGAATATCTGCAAATACGGGACTTCCGACAGTTCTTGGCTGGACAGTACATGAATGGTTATGGAGAGGAGAATATTCTATTCCAGCTGGAAGGCTTGATGATGTGCGCGCTCTTTACGAGGATGATGCAACAAAGACGATTGGTCTTATTAAGAAATATAATATTTCGTATGTTTTTATAGGAGACCTTGAAAGAACGAAGTATCCAAATATTAACGAAGAAAAGTTTAAAACACTGGGTGAATTAGAATTTCAAAAAAACAATACAAAGATTATAAAACTCTATAGATAAAAGGGCTATTTTGTTGGAGTTGGCATTATTACAATTGAATTTTTTCCAATTTCGCAAACCTTACCGCCTACAATACACTGAACATACTCATGAATTTCTGTAAAATCGCTTTCTCCCTTTCGTGGTATCAGTACGGATTGAAAGGAAAACTTCTCTGTTCTTCTTGGTTCAATGAGTAGTCCATTTCTATCAGCACCTTCGTCACCATAATCTATTACGTTATTTTGAATAATGCCTGTTTTCATTTTATTGGCCAGCTTTATGAAATCATCAAATTCGTCTGTTTGGATATCTGTATTAATATTTTCCTGAATAATATTAAATACTCCGTATACTTTTACCGGATTAAGTATGATACCCAAAGAAAAAGCCTTATCTTTAAGCGCAGATATCACCTCTTGTTGTCGTCTGCTTCGTGCAAAATCACTTCCCTCTTTATTGTTTCCATGTCTTGAACGCACATATTCAAGAGCTGTTACTCCATCCATTGACGTAAATCCTTTTTTAAAACTTAACAATTTGTATCGGCAGGGAAAGGCTTCCAATACTTCTAGGTCTGCCGAAACCGTTGCAAGACTAACCAGCTCTTCGTCGGTATGCCCACAAGGATTATCTTCTTCACCAGTAATTGGATAAAGCGGGTCTTGAAATGTTTTTTCTACATTCACGTCAATCCCACCAAGATGGTCTACCACTTTTGAAAAGCCTGCGAAATCTATTACAAATACGTAGTCTATTTTTTGACCAGTCACTTTTTCAACAACGGTTCTGGACATGGCAATTCCCTTGTTCTCTTCTTCGCCAAATGGGTACGCATAATTTATCTTGTGAGATAATTCAGAAATCCAAAGATCGCGAGGAATCGAGAATAAATTTATTTTCTTTTCAGAAACATTAATATTGGCAAGGATAATTGTATCGGTTAACTTTGGTCCGTCGTGCTTGCCACCAGCTATTCCCATCACAAGAACGTTGAAGGTATTTTTTTCCTGCGCCAAATGAATACTTTTATCAATTGTCACACCAAATAAAAATGATGCGGCACTTCGAATTTGTACTCTAAAAAGGATAATGAGCAGAAGTAGAATTGCACCAACGGCAAGCCAAACTCTTTTTTTTTGTGCGATTTTTTTTACCATTCTGAAAGAAGACTAATAAAACTGTGAGGGTCGAGGCTTGCACCGCCCACAAGAAATCCATTACAACTCCTTATCTTGCTGTACTCAACTATATTTTCCTTTTTTACGCTCCCACCGTAAATAAGTTTTTTTCCGACAGCTTTTTGTGCTACTTTTGCCAAAACTTTTTCAATGTCAGCGCTCTCCTCTGGTTTCCCAATACCAAATGTAGAAATTGCACTTGGAGGCTCATATGCAATAACGTCAGCTTTATCATAAATGGGGCTATCTTCGTTTTGGATACACATAACAACCTTTAATCCTACCTTTTTTGCTTCATCAACCTTATTAAGTATCTCGCTATCACTTTCGTGCAGATACCTCTTCCTCTCTGAATGACCAATTATAACGTACTCTGCAATCTCTTTTATACCTCGCGCTGCAACTTCACCCGTATAAGCCCCTTCAGGAAAAGATGAAACATTTTGGGCACTTAGAAAAATTGGCAGGCTATCTTGACGAATAAAGTAATTGAGAGTCGAGAGGACACTATATGAGGGTGCAATTACAATTTCCTTATTAGATAAATCTAAATTAGGAAGTGCATTTTTAAGCACTTCCAAAAAAACTTTTGCCTCCTCGATTGTCTTGTTAGACTTCCAGTTTGCTATAATAAGTTTCTTCTCCATAGGGATTACCAAATCGTATAATTGAAATTATAACAACTAATGAATACCAATCACAAATACAATTTCCTCCTTGATTCGCTCAATGAAGAGCAAAGCAAGGCCGTAATTGCAACAGATGGTCCCATGATAATACTAGCCGGAGCAGGTAGTGGTAAAACAAGGGTTTTAGTTCATAAAGTTTTATATTTAATTCTTGAGAAAAGCGTAAATCCAGAAAATATTCTCATGGTAACCTTCTCGAATAAAGCAGCGGGAGAAATGAAAGAAAGGATATCTAGGATGTTAGCTCTTCACGCAATTAGCGCAAACTCTGAACCTGTTGTTTCGACATTCCATTCGTTGTGTGCTCGAATCTTAAGAAGAAGTGGCGTTGCAATTGGAATACCTCACAATTTCGTTATCTATGACACGCAGGACCAACTAGACACCATAAAGGACGCTCTTGAGATACTAGACATTCCCACAAAAGACGTAAGGCCAAAAGCAGCGCTAGAATCAATTTCATCAGCAAAGAACCAAATGGTTGATGAGGCCACCTATGCCTCACATGCGCGAGGATATTTTCAGGAGCGCGTGGCAAAAATTTACCCGTTATACCAAAATTTGCTCGCAGAAAGAGATGCCCTAGACTTTGATGATCTATTATTAAAAACCCTTTCTCTCTTCAAAGCCTCACCTGAAGTATTAAAACAATATCAGGAAAAATTTCACTACGTTATGGTTGATGAATACCAAGACACCAATCAGAGCCAGTATCAACTGACAAAGTATCTCGGTGGAAAATATCAAAATGTTTGCGTAGTTGGCGACTTCTCGCAAAGTATTTATAGCTTTCGGGGTGCAGACTATAAAAATCTCCAGAAATTTAACAAGGATTTTGAGATTGCAAAAACATTTGAACTCTCTCAAAATTACCGCTCTACTCAATCCATACTAGATGGGGCATACTCAATTATTGCCAATAACGCTTCACATCCCGTTCTAAAGCTTTGGACAAGCAACAAGCAGGGTGAGCACATTACTATTTTTGAGGCCAACAACGAGCATCAAGAGGCCGAATTTGTTATTCAAGCAATTAAGACCGCACAAAGAAGAGACCCTGAGTTTTCTCTTAATGATGTGGCTGTACTTTACCGAATGAATGCTCAGTCAAGAACTCTAGAGGAGGTATTTCTCCACCAAGCAATTCCCTACAAACTCGTAGGCGGCGTAAGATTTTACGACAGACGTGAGGTCAAAGATGTCCTCTCCTACCTTTCACTGCTTTCAAATCCGTTGGATATGGTCGCTCTAAAACGTATACAAAAGCTTGGAAAAAGAAAATTTGCAGAATTTGATGCGTACATGCAGGAATTCAAACAAGGCAACTACGCTGAGACGAAAGATACTCTTCAAATTATAGATGAGGTGCTTAAAAAATCTGATTACCTTAGCAGATACGATGAAAACGATATGGAAGACAGAGGAAGACTTGAAAATATAAAAGAACTACGGTCAGTTGCTCTTGAATTTGAGAACCTCATACAATTTTTGGAGAATGTTGCGCTTGTTGAGCAAGATTATTTTCCAGACTCAGAATATAACGAAAAACCTGATGAGTCAGTGACACTCATGACCATGCATGCTGCCAAAGGACTTGAATACAAAATGGTTTTTATTGTCGGAATGGAGGAGGGAATTTTTCCACATAGCCAAGCTCTTTTTGACTTTGGTGACTTGGAGGAGGAGCGAAGACTTTGCTATGTAGGGGTCACTCGCGCAAAGGAATATCTCTTCCTAACTCACGCAAAGCAGCGCGTTTTGTTTGGTCAAAGGAATACCACAACTGCCTCACGATTTATCTTCGAGCTTCCTAGTGAAGTATTAGAACACAATGCCGTTGACACAAGCATGTTAAATTCTGAATACTGGTAATATGGAGTATAAAGATGTCGATGACAGTCAAAGAGAAGAATATAATTCTGTTGCCTCCCACCCTCTCCAGTCCTACGAGTGGGGAGAGTTTAGAAAAGCAACGGGACTGCAAGTAGTCAGAAGGGTTTTATATGATAACGGAATAATGGTTGGCGGCTTTACCCTCACTATTCACAAAGTCCCAAAAACTAACTTCACGATTGGCTACTTACCAAAAGGCAGCGAACCCACAAAAGAACTTCTTGAAGAGCTGAAAAAAATCGGCAAAGAATATAATTGTATTTTTATACAACTCGAACCCAATGTTTTGAAGAATCAAGAATCAAGAATCAAGAATCAAGAACTACGAACTTCTTTCCATCCGTTATTTACAAAATATACTTTTGTTTTGGATATTAGTAAAAGTGAAGAAGAACTTTTGCAGTCGTTCCATTCAAAAACTCGCTACAACATTCGCGTTGCTCAAAAGCACGGCGTAACGGTGGCGGAAGAGACTTCAAAAGAGGCTTTCGATGAGTATCTAAAGTTAACTGAAGAAACAACGAAAAGACAGGGATTTTTCGCACACACAAAAGACTATCACAGAAAAATGTGGGACACTTTATCAATTCAAAATTCAAAATTCAAAATTCAAAATTCAAATCAATTGACAGCGCATTTACTTTTGGCAAAGTATAAATCCAACGAAACAAAAAATAAGGATGTAGTTCTTGCAGCATGGATACTTTTCACTTTTCATAATTATCTCTATTATCCTTATGGCTCCTCTTCCACTAGCTTTAGGAATGTCATGGCATCAAATCTTATTATGTGGGAAGCAATTAAATTTGGTAAAAAAAACAATTTAACAATGTTTGATATGTGGGGAGCATTGGGAGAAGAACCAGATCCAAAAGACTCATGGATAGGATTTCACAATTTTAAAAAGGGGTATGGTTCAACACATACAGAATTCGTCGGAAGTTATGATTATGTTATCAACCCAGTGCTATACCAAGCCTACAAAGTCGCAGATAAATTTAGATGGGCTATGTTACGACTTAAGAAATAGAAATAATCTTTTTCAAACTTTATATAAATAGAGCCTATTTTTAACATCTTTTTTTACAGGAATCAAAGGGACCTCGTATTTTACGCTTACAATTCTTGTTCCTTTCTTTAATTCTTTTTTTAATTTTGGCATGAGCTTTTTTATAACTGCCGGAACTAAATATAAATACACGACAGTCGCTTCACTCAAACTAATTTTTTTGAAATCACCTCGTACAAACTCTGCATTATTGTTTTTTGATAACTGTTTTTTGATTATTGAAATTAAATAACGAGTGAGATCAATCTCTATTCCAATAGATTTCTTAGCATGGAATTCGCGACTTGCGATAAGAATAAATTCTCCGTCTCCACTACCCAATTCGTACACAATGTCCCTATTTGTAATTCCAGCTAGCCTTCCAGCTGCTCTTGCTACTTTTTTGCTTGTCCTCCACCATGGACTCCACGGACTATCTGGTGGCCACACAAAGGTAAGGATGACAAGAAGAACAATTGCAATAAAGCCTAAAATCATATTTTGACTTGTCATTCCGCTGATGAAGTCTTGAAACTTCTTGATCCGGAATCTAGATCCTGATACAAATTCAGGATGCTATTTTGTTATATCTTAAATAGCACTTTTCCTATTACGTTTTTTACCTCCACATGCCCAAACTTCCGACTATCAATGCTCACCTTTTTATTGTCACCCTCCACCCAAATTTTATTCTTGTTTATTTTAACTATTCGTTTTAGAAATAAAAATGGTGGAGTGGTGTGGGAAAAAATTACTACATCCCCTACTTTCGGCTTTGAAAAAAGGTAACGAAGTGCAATGATGCTCTCTCCCTCTTTAAATGTTGGAAGCATACTTTTCTCTTTTATAACAAGTCTTACGAGTGGGGAGTATTTTAAAAAAAAAGAAGACACCATTACGCAGTATAGGTAACTATTTCTTGCCCTGTCGGATAGAGGGACTTTACCCTGACAGGGGGTACATTTTTTGTTTTATAAAATATCTCAGAAATAAGAAGTACTTTTTCCAATAGCTCTTGGGCAATTGCCAAATCAATTCCCTGTCTTGTTTTGATAGATAGTGCAACGGTTTGTGAAAGCAAATCTTTCAAATCTTCGTGTGCTGCAAAATGCTCGTCTTTAAAATAGTCATTCTCTAATGTTCCCAACTCATCCTCGACTTTTCCCCCATGCTCCTCTTTAATATGTGTTAGTCTTGCAATTTTATGCTCTCTTGCGATTCCGTCTTCCTCTTTTTCTACGTCTCCCAACAATTGCGTCATTCGAAGAACCGTGTGGGAAGCAATTTGTAAAGGAGTTGGGTCATATACTCCGCAGGGGATATCGCAATGGGCGTAAACGTAGCTAAAGGGTAAAATTCCAAGGAGTCTTTTAATAAATCTCATCAATATTTAAGATAGCATAGGAAAAAATTTGTGTCAAACAATTCAGCCTTAATTGACTTGATAATGTCTTTTTGTTAAGCTTGGCTCAATGCTGCACGCCCCCTTTTACGACCCCATAAAGAGTTATGAAGATAATTACGAATACGGACCGTTTGGCGCATTTGCGGATGGAAAAAAAGTTTCTCAAACTGCAAAGCCTACTTTTGATTTTTACGGTGAAAAAGTTTTTTTGCCTTTCGGAATACCGGCTGGTCCAATAATAAATAGCAACTATGCAAAAGGCGCTTTTGAAAAAGGGTTTGATATTGTAGTATACAAAACAGTGCGTTCAGACTTTTATCCATGCCATCCGTACCCAAACGTTCTTTCAATAAATGTTGATGGTGACTTAACGCTTGAGAAAATGCATCATGCGCTTATTGCAGATAGCAATTATCATGAGCCTCTTTCCATTACCAATTCATTTGGCGTACCATCAAAAACTCCAGACGTGTGGCAAGAGGACGTAAAAAAAGCAATGGGGTATGCTGAGCAAGGTCAAGCACTGGTATTGAGCTTTATGGGAACAGTGAAAGAGAACCAAACACAAGAAGAATTCATTGCAGACTACGCACTCGCTGCAAAACTCTCTCTTGAAACGGGTGCAAAAATATTGGAAACAAATCTTTCTTGTCCAAATATTGGAAATGAAGGACTCGTATGCTACAACTTAGAGGTTACCGAAAGAGTATGTGATGCAATTCGAAACGTCATTGGCAACACCCCTCTTATTTTGAAGGTTGGCTATTACAAGGACGATAAACAACTTTTGAAATTGGCAACTATTGCAAATAAATACGCCGATGGTGTTTCTGCAATCAACACTTTGCAAGCAGAAATAACGAACGTAAAGGGTGAGCAGGCACTCCCAGGAAGGAACCGCTCAAGAAGTGGAGTATGTGGCGCTACTATTAAATGGGCCGGCCTTGAAACAGTCAATAAATTAAAACAAATAAAAAGTAAAAATGGTTTTGACTTTTCTATTGAAGGCGTCGGTGGGGTAACAAAATCAGAAGACTATTTCGAATACATAAATGCGGGAGCAGATAGCGTAATGTCTGCAACCGGTGCCATGTGGAACCCATATCTTGCACAGGAAATTAAAGAGAGTGAAAATAAAGCAATGAATATAATCGAGAATTGGCCAGCGTCTGTTTAGATTTCTTTTGTTACTAGTACACCGTTTTGTGCACAATATTCCCTAACTTCTTTCTCAAATGGAATGCCAGATACATTAAGACCCAAAGTTGTATCTAAAAATTCAACTCCAACTATTTTATCACCAACTTTATCAACAAGTCTTCCAAATTCTTCTTCCTGCGAAAAATCAGTTACAAGCTCTCCCTTATCACCGTAATCTATGTATGCCATTTTTGCCTGTTCATCCATATTTAATTTGAATGGAAAAACAGAAATTGCTTCTCTTGGTGTAAATTTTCTTTCCATACCTGAATTTTATTACGCGTTTCTTATGGTGTCAACAAAAGCGCTCACTCGTCTCTTGTCAAAGTTTTGGGTCCTTGGAATAAGAAGACTTGATGCAGTGAGAAAACAATCTGTGATTGGCAAGAATTTTTTCACATTTTCTGGAGAAATTCCGCTTGCAATGGCTAATGGAAAGTCCCCAATGGCATTTTTCATTGAGGAGATCTTTTGGATATCAGGCGCACTTGCGGTTCCAATTCCACTCGTTGTGACAACGTCCATAAAATCTCTCGCAATTTGAGCATCCTTTGCAGGATTTGTTGATTCTTCCTGATATTTAAAAGCCACTCCTCCAAAATACAATCCATCCCACTTACTATCTTTTCTTTTCTGTGAGATAACTTTAGCATCTGCTTGCTCTGACAAAGTGTTATTTATTTTTGCATTGTCCACCCAAACCCCATCAATACCAGAGTTTAATTTATCAAATACATCTTCTGTTTCCAAATCCAAAAAATTCACACCTATCCAAAAGTCTGGAAATTCCTTTCTCACCTTCCCATGAATTTCCAAAAGCTCTTCGTAGTGTGCACCATTCTTCATATCTATAAGAAAAACCCCATCACACCCAGTGTCCTTTGCTACTTGTGTATTTCGTATTGCTTGGGTTGGGTTTTCGACATGAACAACCGGAAGAATAACATGCTTGTTTTGAAATGTTTCTTTAAATTTTGACATATTAATTGGCTCCCAATTTAGCTACTAGTTTTGTTGACTCCCAACTTGCAAAATCCAAACACTGTTGAATGTCTTCTTTCTCTAAATATTTATACACGAAGGAAGCCAGAAAGCAATCTCCAGCACCAGTTGTATCAACCACCTTCACAGTGTCTCTGGGGCTACAAGAATATTTCCCCTTTCCTCTAAAAGCAATGGCTCCATTCTTGCCAAGCGTTATTACGATAAGCTTATTTTTCTTAGTACTAATTTTCTGCAAATGATTTATCAATCCTGTGTCTTGCTTAGCCAATCCAAAAAAAGCAATATCTATGCTATTAATATTTTCTTCTACTATTTTGCTGCTTTTTTCGTAATCAGAAAGATTACTAAAATCGATAATAGTAATACCTTTTCTTTGAATTTGTAAAACCTGCTTTACTACATGCTCTATTTGTCTAAAAAGAGGTGTAATAATTACGTCACTATTTTTAATGCAATCCTCTTGACTTGAATCGAGGTTCCAATTTGTAAGAACTCCGGCATTATATTTAACAAATTTTTTCTCACCGTTCGGTTCAACTTCAATTTCTTGCACAGCAGATGAGCCAACAATATTTAAAAGTATTGAATCAATACCCATACTTAAGATGTGTGATCGTATTAATTGAGCGTTGCTATCATTACCAATCGCGCTTAATAGAAATATATCATTTGTACCAGCACATAGACTTACTAATTGAGTGGCAATATTAAAGCTTGTACCTCCAACGAAAGTTTTACCTATAGATACATAGCTATCTATGCCTACATCACCAATACAAGAAATTTTCATATTTTTGGGGAGATATATTTACCGCTTCCTGCTTTTGCTAATACTTTTCCATTTTCAAAAACAGTCTTTCC
>CAZKYX010000022.1:1641-18542 GCA_964557125.1 uncultured Gammaproteobacteria bacterium | reverse complement strand
GCGCAGGAGTCGTAATGACCGGTGGCAAAAACGTTCTGTCCGTTAAAATTATTGAAAGCTATATTTTTGGAAAATGGCAGATGAATACTTCCTTCCTGATTTACCAAAATCACACGGTCGTGGATATCATTCTCATTTGCCTTAAAAAAACTTCTGTAATAATCAACTATCGCCCCAAATAAAAATACGTGAGATGGCTCAATTTCCCTAACTTGTAACACTTTTAATACTCCCATGTGTGTTTGACGACCCTTATCGCAAAACGCCTTACTTCCTCCAAATATCCCAAATGCTGAAATGGCAAGCGCTACGCCCATAACCCCAAGGCTTCCGGTAAGAGTAAAGGAAAATGCCTTTTGTTTTTTGATATCCTCCAAAAGTTGTGTAATCTTTTTCAGGGGATTGCCAACATGCACATCAAGCAGGGTAGACTCATCGGCTGTCTTGCTCACTTTCACTGCTTTTGAAATTGCCTCCTGAGCTGGATCAAGAACTGGCTTTACTTCTTCCTTCTTTTCTTTTTCTTCCATACATACAGCGTAACAAACTCGCAAAATTTAGCAATAGCTTACTACTCGAAACAAGCAAGCAAAAAAAGAAAATTAGCCGTATAATACCTGCAGGAACAGCTTTCTTGCAGGTTTACGCTATGCTCAAGCCATTACAACAAGCTCTGAGGAGAAACTATCAGCCCTTAAATACAATACTGGTTTCTGCAAAGAATCTTAAAAAAAATTATTCCTATCTTTCCCGACTCAACCCAACTATAAAAATTGCGCCTGTTCTTAAAAGTAATGCGTATGGACACGGAATAGTTGAAGTTGCAAAAATTCTTGACACCTTAAAGCTCCCATTCTTGTGCGTTGACAGTCTATACGAGGCATACCAACTTCTCAACGTTGATATCAAAACCCCCATTCTCATCATGGGGTATGTTGCCCCAATGAGTCTTAAAACAAAAAGGCTTCCATTCTCGTATGCTGTTTTTGATAAAGAAATGCTCCAAGCAATTGCAAAATATCAACCCCATGCTGAAATACATTTATTTGTTGATACTGGAATGGGAAGGGAAGGGATGCTAATAAGTGAAATCGAAGAACTTACCATTTACGCACAAAAAGCAAAGCTAAGAATTGAGGGGCTGATGTCACACTTAGCAATGCCTGACAAGCCTCAAAATCCATTTACTCAGAAGCAGATACTTAATTTTAAAAAGGCTCAGCAAATATTGAGAAACAAAAAAGTTGAACCGAAATGGGTACACATTGCCTCATCAGTTGGACTTTTTGAATTAAAAAATTATCAGGGGCTGTTAGGAAACGCCTCCAGAACCGGAATTGGTCTTTATGGAATAGACCCAATTGGAAGAAATACAAAATTGCTGCCAGTTCTTTCTTTCCATACCCACATAGCACAAGTGAAATGGTTGGCAAAGGGGGATAAGGTTGGATATGACTTTACCTATGAAGCAAAAGAGAGAAGAAGAGTTGCGGTCCTGCCAGTTGGATATAACGACGGAATTCCACGAGCACTTTCTAACAAAGGTTTTGTGAAGATTAAAAAACAATATTGTCCCATTATTGGAAAGGTGAGTATGAATATAACCGTTATTGATGTAACCGAAACAAATGCTAAAAAAGGCGATGAGGTAGAGGTATTCTCTAACAAAACTCTAGATAAAAATTCAGTGTTTAATACTGCAAAACTCGCCAACACCATTCCCTACGTTATTCTCACCAACCTCCACCCATCAACAAAGAGGGAAGCGGTGAACGGGTGATAGAAAAATAGCTGATAGCTAAATAAAAAACACATCATAAAATCTAAAACCCAAAACCTACGCCGCAATGAAATAGCTAGTCCTCTTGGAGGGCAACCTACAACCCTAACTTACTTTGTGTATATTCTTGAATGTGATGACGAAACATTTTATATTGGCAAAACAATAGACCTTGAGAAAAGAATTCTATCCCACAATGGGAAAGGGAAAGCCGGCGCAAAGTATACACGGAGCAGAAGACCTGTTTATTTAAAGTATTTCGAAAAATTCGAAACGAATCGGGAAGCTGCACAAAGAGAAACAGAGCTCAAAAAACTAACCCACCAACAAAAAGTGAGTTTGATTGAAAGTTCCAAACACTAATCACCAATAACTAATCACCAAACAAAATAATTTGCACGCAAATTATTTTGTTTCAGTGTATCCAGGGAAGAAATCAACAACCGTTCTTCGTTTTGAAACCCCAACATTTGAAAGAACCTTTTCAAAACTCTGCACCATAAGTTGAGGACCAGATATATAGAATGTTCTCTTTGCAAAGTCTGGAATTACTTTCTTGATTCGGTCTTCATCAATATGTCCAACCTCACCCCTAAAACCTACCGGCACGCTTTCCTTGTCAGTTAATACATACGTTGTCTTTACCCCAAGAGTAAGTGCTCTTTCAAATGTTTTTGCAAATAGTATGTCGTCCTTTGTTTTGTTTGCGAAAAGAATAACAATGTCCACCATATGCTGTCTTTCAATTATTTCCTCTATCATGCTTCTAAAAGGAGCTATGCCAACGCCTCCCGCAATAAAGGCGAGTGGCTTTGTCACGTCTTTTGGAAGGGTAAAATCACCAGCCAAATGACTTGCAACTATTTTTCCACCAACTGGAAGGGACAGCAAATTCTGCTTGAAAGTACTTGACGGAGTATAGAATTTGACGAGAAGTTGCAATTCTTCTTGCGGAGATGAAGCAATGCTAAAATATCTCCTATTGCCTCTGCTATCAGGGCTTTTGTGTTCTAAAGTCCACTCTAAATACTGGCCAGGGGTAAAGAAAAACCTATCAATTTTTCCAAAGTTAAAAAGCACTGTATCTTTTGTTAACTGAAGCTTTTCTTTGAGTGTCAAAACAAAACGATACCTTGGTTCTATAAGATATGCAAAAATATTTCCAATTACAAGCGAGAACTCAGGAGTGTACGTAACACCAAATAACCTTAGGTGTGGGGTAGAGTAGATAAATGCAACAAGCACAGCGTAGTATGTTTGAAGTTTTTTGGTAGCAGGGGAAGTGAGGGGTTCGGTAAGCATCACAAATGCAAAATAGAAAAGAGCAGTCTGAAGAGTTGCAAGCTGAATGGTACTTAATAAAGAATCAATGGTTCCAAATCTGACGAGTGAGCCAACAGATATAAGAGCGAGATATGAAATTAGGAATGAGAATATCATTCGCTCGCGCTTTGTTTTCCGCATAAGAAGAGCTCCGCCGAGAACCGTCGGGACAATCATTGCCGGTGTTCCAATCCACCACGTTGCTGGCTGCTCCGTAAATAGGAGCGCGTACAGAAGTATTGAAATGGCTGCAGGATTAAAAACATGTTGCTTCTGAATGGTTAGTAAGTATTTTGATGCCATTGCGATAACTGACGCGAAAGCTATAAAAACTGCATTCAAGGGAAATTCAATAGGAATAATAAGAGTAAGAATTAGCGCTGTAATGAAAACGGATTCTGTGTTTGTCGATGCTTTAAACAGCTTTGCAAAAAACCAATTCGATGACCAACAGGCCGCAATAACAATAAGACACTGTATAAGAACATGAAAGGGATTTCCCGCTATAAGTCCAAAAAAACCAAATACAAATGCGCAAAGAACTAAGAATATTAAATAGTACAGGGTTGTCCTGTACATAGTTATTTTATTGAAATATTGATCAATCAGCTTCATAGTTACATACTTGCTACACTGTTAAATGGCTATATGATTATATGGCTAATAGTTTTCTAACTATTTTAACCATTCAGCTATTTAACTATTTATTACATATTTCCTAAAACCTTTTGTCGCAATTCCCTTATTGTCTTTTGTTATGGCAAATGCCTCAAATCCTTTCAGTTTTTCTAAAAATGGTATCGCACCTCTTCCCATTGCAAATGCACCAGTCGCCATTCTATCCGCCTCCAATACATTTCTAGCTATGACTGTCAGGCTTACAATTTCTCTCTGCAGTATTTCATTTTTTGGATTATAAATATGATTTCCTCGTGCGTATGTCCCTGAGGTTGCAATTCCTTTGCCGGAAACTTTCAATACTTTTAAAATCTCTGAAGAATTAAGTGGATTTTTGATACCAACTTTCCATTTTCTATTTTCATTAAGTCCTGATATTTGCATGTCGCCTGCAATTTCAACAAAAAAATTCTTGTATCCTTTTTTCTTAAGAATTTCTGACGCAGCTTTGATAGCATATCCCTTGACAATTCCTGAAGGATCGAGCCTCCCATTGTTCCAGACATCAAAATACCCATCCGTTTCTTTTTTTGTTTTTTCACCAATTTTCAACACTTTTTTCATTTCCTTACTGTAGTCATTTTTTTCCAAAGCCTTACTATTTATCTTTGTTACTTCGCTTGTCTTTTTATAAGTACTAAATTGCTCATCAATTGAGCGTAAGTAGGCAAACACCTCGTTAATATCTTCTTTATTCGCCTGTTGCGCTATACAAACCTCAACGAGCATTCCCATTATGATAGAGTTACTTTTCATCGTGCGCTTGAAAGAGCTGTTGCAAGAGACTTTTTAAAAGCCTCACTTGAATGAGAAGCTCCAGTTACGATATCTACTTGTGAGCTCTGCGCATGCAATGCTTCTTCTCTCAAAATAGGAATTGCCGATTCGTTGATATAGCGCGACGTATTATTGTCATTTGGGTATTGCAAGAAATTAACACTCACAATATTTCCATCTTTTATCACTGCTTCTACTTGAACGAGTCCATAGTGTGCATCCTCAACACTTCCCTTATACGTTCCATCCTTATAAAGTGCATGGTTTTTTGATTTTGGCGGCACACCTTTTGTTGGCGTTGGTCCAACTCTAAGCTTGAGAGATGATGGAAATGCTGTCGAATTTTTTGCTTGTACAAGAATGAAAAATATACCCAAGATAAGGCAGATTTGAATATATTTTTTCAGTTCCATAAAGCGAGTTGCTAGGGTGTCTGTGGTCGTGTAATACTTAGCTCGTCGTTTACGTATTTAATAATAGTTGGGATACTGGCAGCAATGGGAAGTGCGATAAAAGCGCCAACAATACCAAAAAGAGACCCTCCTACAATAACTGCAACAAAGCTTAATGTGGGAGATATATCTAAAAACTTATTATAAATATTTGGTGCCAACACGTTATTTTCCAATTGTTGATACAAAATAAAAAGCAGCATAGTGAGAAGTCCCGTAACGGGAGAAATTGCAAATCCAAGAATAACCGCTGGCACAGCACCTATGACAGCTCCAATAAGTGGAAGCAAATCCACAAGTCCCGCAAATATTCCAAGAGGAACCGCATATGGCACTCCTAATATTAACAGCCCTGCTGTAACTACTCCTCCACAGATAAGCGAAATAATTAAGTTGCCACGGATATAGTGCCCATTAATTCGTATTACTTCACCAAAAAGAACTTCAGTTTTACTTCTGTATTCCTTTGGCAAAAAACCCAAGAACATTTTTTTATGATGACTCGAATCAATAAGAATATAAAGACTTAAGAAAAGAATCGTAAAAAGGGTTGTAATAAATCCAGTAATTTGAACAGTAGAACGCAACAAATAGTCTCCAGTTGACTTGTAATATGATGTGAGATCTATAGAACGCAGGGGCCCAGGAATTAAATCTGAGCGATGAATAATAGCATTAAGTGTTGCAAGAATAGAGGGAAGCTGATCAATAAAACTCGCAATAAAGGTGATTATCAAAATAATAATGGGTATAAAAACAACAAGCACAGCAATAATTGATGCTACTGACAATGGAAGTTTTTTGTGGATAAACTTTACAATAGGGTAAAGCGCTCCTGAAAGCATGAGTGAAAGCAAAATAATAAGAAGTACAGAACGTAAATGCCACAAGAGATAGACACCGATTCCTGTTGCAAGTATTCGAAAGATTGATTCCCAACTAATTAAGAGTTCTTTTTTTGGCATACTATACGTTTTGAGTATAGCATATCCTCAAAAAATGGTAAAAATTAGTGGAACATTTGATAGGGGCTATACAGATAGAGAGCGCCGAGAAGCGCAATCACAACGAGAAGGAGAAATACCATGAAATTATTATGGTTGGAAAGAACTTTTTTGTGATACGCAACTTTTTTTCCTGATTTTTTAACTACTTTTTTCTTTGCCATAATTGATTACATAAAAACTAAACCCTAAACGCTTTCTTAACTATACCCTAATCTTAATATGGCACACCTTATATTTCTCTGTCAAGGAGATGGTTAGTTAGATACTTGGCTAATTGGTTAGTTAGTCACTTTGTTACTTAGAAAGTTGTTTGTTGATTATTGCTTATTGATTATTTATTTCCAGAGGTCTACGCTAATTATATGAATGATAACTCAGCTTTTGGATTGGCAATTGGACTTGTTCCTACGATTCTTTGTATTCCACTCATAATACTTGCAATCGCTGCATGGTGGAAAATTTTTACGAAAGCAGGAAGACCAGGATGGCACTCAATTATTCCAATCTATGATGCGGTTGTTATCATGCAAATTTCTGGACTATCCCCATGGCTATTACTGCTTTGTTTTGTTCCAATAATAAATATCATAATTGCTGTTCTTATGTCTCTTGGACTGGCCAAGGCATTTGGAAAGAGTGAGACTTTTGGAATAGTTGGCCTTTTCCTATTTGCTCCTATTGGAATTCTCATGTTAGCGTTTGGTAACGCAAAATACGTAGGAAAAGCTGCAGCAAAACCAACCGAAACCCCACCCGTAACTCCCCAAACTACATCCTAATCAACAACCGACTTAATCACTTTAAAATTTACTGTTTAAACATATACCAACTGTGCCATTCTGCACTTGTTTTTTTTGCATTCTAAGGAAGCACGTTAAAATTTTCTGACTGTAGTGAAGACGGGGGATTCCTCGCAAACCTGTCGAGGAGGGGGTGAAATCCCACACTTCACAAAGGAGGAAAATTAGTGACCCTTAGCATGCAAAGAGCTTTTGGTTCTTTTTGCGGGAAAAAGAACAAGAAAAACTAGATTTTCTTTGAAAAATTCTTATATACTAAGCTCATGTATAAAAAGATTTTAATTTCTGTTGTTGCTGTAATTCTAATCATCTTAGGTATTCTTAACAGAGCATCACTTGCGCGCAACACCCGCTCACTCTTTTACGATTCTGCCTGCAACACTCCCATCCAATATCGAATTGGCAAAATAGATAGCCGATTTGGCATCACTGAGGAAAAATTGAAGGACGATATAACTCAAGCCGGCAATATCTGGAGCTATAAAATTGGCAAACAACTCTTTGAATACGATGAGAAAGCAAGGCTCGTATTCAGTCTTGAGTATGATAGAAGACAGGGTCTTAACTCCCAAATAAGCGACCTTGACAACGGTCTTAAGGAAAAAAACCAAGAACTAGAACCACAAATTGAGGCATATCAAGCAAGAGGAAATGCTTTTGAGAAAAATATTGCACAACTTAACGCTGATATTTTATATTGGAATGCACAGGGCGGTGCTCCAGCAGCAGAGTATGAAAAACTTAAATCTCGCCAAGCTGAACTACAAAGGGAAGCGGATGCACTCAATGCACTCGGGAAAGAATTGAATCAATCAACGTCTCAATACAATACAAAAGTTAAGGAATTAAAGAAAACGGTAAAGGATTTTAATGAAGCACTCGCAGACAAACCAGAAGAGGGTCTTTATACCCAAGATGGTCTAGATAGTGAAATCGCTATTTATTTTGTAAATACACAAGAAGAGATAATTCACACCCTTGCACATGAAATGGGTCATGCGCTCGCAATTGACCATAACAACAATCCGGAATCTATTATGTACCCCAAAACGAATGATATCATTGTTCCCTCAGAAGATGATTTAGAATCCTTAAAGACGGTATGTGCAGAGCAGAGTAGGATAAGGCTTATTGCAATAAAGGGAGCTTATCTCATTCATGATGCACTAAAAAGAATTAAGAATTAAGTATAAAGGAAACTATCTACAACCCGCCGGGCAGAGCCCTCCTCCGGACAGAGTCCTTCTGGACGGCGTCTGGGCGGCGCCTAAAACCTACAACCCGCCGGGCAGAGCCTCTGGGCGGCGCCTACAACCTAACTAATCCACGAAGGTAAGTGCTATTCCTCTTTTATTTGCTCTCCCAGTTCTTCCGATTCTATGCACATAGTCTTCATATGAGGCTGGCATATCATAATTAATAACGTGGCTAACATTATCAATATCAAGTCCTCGTGACGCGACATCAGTTGCAAGCAGAATATTTATTTCATTCTTTTTAAATCTATCCAAAGTTCTTTGTCTTTGATTTTGCTTTTTATTACCATGAATAGCATCAGCCCGAAATCCTCGTCTTACAAGCTCGTTTGAAAGCTTCTGCACACTCCATTTAGTTCTACCAAAAATAAGTACCTTTGAAAATTCATCCTTAATCAAAAGATCATGAAGTTGATCAATTTTCTTATTTTGACTATCAACCTTAATAACACTTTGCTCGACATTTTCACTTGTTTCTTGCTGCTTAACGCTTACAGAAACAGGATTGTGAACGAATTGTTCCATAATCTCTTTCACCTTTCCTGAAATGGTTGCAGAGAAGAAAAGAGACTGTCTGTCATGTGGCAAAAGGCCAATAAAGAATTTAATATCATGTATAAAACCAATATCAACCATAAGGTCAGCCTCATCTAGAACAACGGTATGAAACTCCTGAAGGTTGATTCCTCTTTGATTTATAAGGTCTTTCAGTCTTCCAGGTGTACCAATTATAAAGTTAGGTTTCATTTTAAGGTCAGCTCTTTGCCTTCCCATATTTGTTCCACCAATACAAAGAGTGGCATGCATTCCCATTCCCTGAGCAAAGGCTCTAAATTCGTCCAATATCTGTACTGCTAGTTCTCTTGTTGGAGCTACGATAAGAACTTTCTCAGAACGGTCCTTAAAAACTTTATTTACCAATGGAATAAGAAAAGCTGCTGTTTTTCCCGTTCCGGTGTTTGCAATTCCAATAATATCTCGACCATTTAGAATGTGTGAAATAGCCTCATCTTGAATAGCGGTAGGTGATGTGTAGCCCTTAACTTTAATGTTTTGCTGAAGCTGGTTGGTCAGCGGAAAGTCTTTAAACTCATGATGAGCAACGTACGCGACCTCTTCTTGTACCGCAACAGCCTTCTGAGTCAGCTGAGATGCATGAATGGTTGAAACCATACCACGTTTTTGACCTCGGCTTTGAGAAAAGCGTTGGTTTTGTCCACCACTTGGGCGTCTTCTATTATTGTTGTAACGTCTATTCATATATATAGTATAAAGAAAAAAGTTAAAGAAACTTAACTGCTGAAAAATGTCTGAGTAGGGAAAAGATACTTAATCTTGTTCGAGGTTTTATCTTTGTCGTTCTATTCAATTTATTAATTTATCTAGCAGTTAAGTTGCCTTAACTGCAATTTCTGTTGTTATTATAGCATGGAAGGGAGTGGAAGTCAAGAAACTATAGGTTATAAATTAGGGTTTAGTTACTAACGAATAGGGTCTAGTTCCCTTAACTAGACGCTTTCTCAACTGTACACTTCTTACGACAGTATTTTTTAGCCTATCAAGCCTATTGCTTCTTTAACTGTAGCCTCAAGCGAGAAGGCTATGGGCACATCTGGACAGTCCTCCTCAAAGCGTTGAATTATATATTTTGCTCCTGAAAACCCCTTCTCAATTCCAATAACCATTTTCTCACCATACACCTCGTGTCTCACCTTTGACTCAGCAAGCTCAAATCGCGTAGTTTGAGCATATGCTCTTAAAACGTCGTGCTTATCTTCAAGTTCTTTTGCCAACCAATACAAATTTACACCACTTTTACTAGCAAGAAGTCTATGTACAGTTTCCCAGTTAACTTGGGCGGGGTAGTCAAAAGTCATAGGAAGATAATCACGTCTGGGGGAAGCAATAACAATATCAGGATTTGTCGCGTGAATAAGGTCAACTGCATCCTTTTGCCAATCAGGGGCTCCTTGAATTGGACCATTCAAGAAAATAAAACCATCAGACACCTCAAGATTTGCGTAATCAGTTGGATAATAAAGTCTTCGTTCTGCCACAGCCGCATTATACCATGTCAATTATTGTTCTAAGGAACTTGCAAACTTCCCCTTTCCTGTTCTGCTGTGATAACATAAGTGAGAATTTATTAGCATGTTAAAACTATTTAAAAAGAACGTATCATTCTCGCTTTTCTCCCTCACTTTTCTTTTTGCCCTGATATCTGCATTTCTCATTTTCCAAATTAGCCAAGGAATGAATTTTGACAAGCATTTAGTACTCCTTGCTGAAAGATTTATTCATTGGAAAATTGCACTGTTACCAGACCAGTACCTCCCGCTTGGGGATATAGCCGACTACTATAGTAATTTTTACCTCTTTTATGGACCCGTTCCATCTCTTCTTCTCATGCCATTTGCGACTATTTGGGGTAAAGATTTCCCACAAGCCTATCTGGGGGTAGGCTCAATGATTGCAAGCTTTGTAGCCGTTTATCACCTATCCAAAACATTTAAATTTAATGCAACTGACTCACTGTGGCTATCCTTATTCTTTGTATTTTCAACAGTACTCTATGCAGCAGGACTTATTAATGTAACCGCGTACCAAGTTCAAGCCCTCGGTGTACCCCTCATCCTTTTTGCACTTCTTGAATACTTTACAAAAAAACGTCCACTTATTATTGGTTTATTTTTGGGACTCGCGCTTTTAACAAGAGCAGTGTTAGTGTTGTCACTCATATTCTTTCTTGTCGAATTTCTTCAAAAAAGACTAACAAAAAAGCAACTCATCCTTCTTTTTATCCCTGTTGTTCTATGTGGAGTGATATTTGGACTCTACAATCAGCGCCGATTCCATTCTTTTTTCAATACTGGATATAGCTACGCAACTTCTCTCAATAATTATCCTATATCGCATAACATGGAGTTTGGATTTACCAGCATGCGACATATTCCCGCCAATCTTTACAGTCTTCTTATCATGCCGCCAGAACCTGTCAGAGAAGACACCCATGGTTTTGTTCTTAAGTTTCCGTATCTCAAAGCCAACCCATGGGGAATGGCACTATGGTTTACCTCTCCATTATTTTTACTACTCGTTTTTAAGTTCAAAAAAGGCAAATACACTCTGTCATCGCTCGTAACCGCAGGGAGCCTTCTGGCACCTTTACTCGTATATTTTAGCATCGGATTTGCTCAATTCGGATATCGATATACGCTTGATTTTCTTCCGTTCCTATTTCTTCTACTGCTACCAACATTCAATGGGAAGCTCACAAAACTTGCCATTCTATTAATTATTTTAGGGGTTGTCTTCAATAGCCTCTACATTACGAGCCTCTGGGGAATCTATCCGCATTTCGGTCTTCACCTATAATTTGCCCATTTGCTATTGTGGTGTACAATGAGTTGCTATGACACGCAATGAAAAACTTTCATCAGTATATGTATTCATGGGAGTTGGCCTTTTCCTCATTTTTGCAGGATTTCTAACTCGCCAGCAGGATGATACTATACAACCCCAATCAACTGTCAGCATAAGCCCAACAGCAACACCGACAATAGGCAACCCTCTTAATGAATCTCTCGTTAACAGTTGGCGCGCGTATGCAAATGATCAATACAATTTTTCAATTGAAGTTCCAGCAGAGTGGGTGCAACAGGAGTATCCGCAAACAACAGGTGACTTTCTTGTTGCATTTGCCCCTCATGAGCTTCCATGCTCAACGTGCACCTATTTTCGTGATGGGTATTTTTCAGTAAAGGTGTACAACGAAAAAACAGATTCAGAACCGTATAGGGATTTTAAATTCAGGATGGAAAATATAAGCAAGATAAAAGACTACCAAGCAGTACAATTGAGTGAATCAAAGGGACTTATGGGTATTAGTACTTTTGCAATTGAGCATGGGGGAGCAATATTTGAAATCTCTCTGGATATAAATGACGGAAATTCAAAAATATCTGAATCAAAAATTCTGCAGAAGGTGATTACTTCACTAAAGTTCAACGAACTCCAGTTTTAAAAGGGTATAGTTGCTAAGGGCTTAGCGTTTAGTTAAAAGGGATTAAGTCCCCAAACCCTAAACCTAAAACCTGAAACCTACAACCTACAACCTACGCCGCTATGAAATAGCTAGTCCTCTAGGAGGGCAACCTACAACCTATCTTATAACTTCTCCCCATGGACTGTCTTCAACCAGCTCTACGTACGAATTTTCGCCGAATGCCGTTGGAGGAAGACTTTCAGGCCATTGTCCTGTTTTTCTTTGTGTTGCGATTTTCCAAAACAAATCGCCAACACGTCCATTTCCATCTGTGAATGGGTGAATACTTTCAAACTCTTTGTAAAGGGCAAAAGGAGTTCCGTTGTTTTGCGCAAATGCTTCTGCCCAACCCTGCATCGCTTGTGGCACATTCTCTGGCGCAACTGCCTTGTCACCGCTGGCAAACACACGCGGTACACTCGCAAAACTTTTTCCCTCTTTTGGCTCTGTTCGAGTTGAGAGCTTAAAAACCAAACTCAAAATATCTTTACTTTCAATCCGTTCCCACTTTACATTTGTCGCAAAATCCTTCGCTAAAGAATATGCGGCTGTAAATCCTGCAATTTGCTCTGGCTTTGTCGCTTTTTGATGAACGCATTGCTCCATAATCAACTCGTGGTCTTTTGGAGTGAGATTTGAAAGATTTAGAGTGACTTCGTTGTTAGTTGCTTCCATACAAAAATATACTATCACATTTCACTACTCATTGTTATAGTGGCACCAATTGCTATCTTTTCTTTTTCAATGGTACCGATTGGCAATTCAAAAACATTAAAAAACTTGGGATTCCAGATATATATTCTGTTGGGCTTGAGGTGTTCTTTAATTTTAATAACATTAAAACTATTGTCTGCAATTACAATATCCAAAGGGTATTTCATAAAAAAAGTGTGAATTCCCCAACGAGTTTTAAAGTAGACTGGGGTAGGGGAGTGTGCTCCAATAAGACCCTTAGAGCGCTCCTTAAAACTTGTGAGTTTTTTAACCTTCAATACAGCCGTCATACAGTTTGATTATACAGAAACAACTTCTGTACAATGATTGTATGCCCTATAAAAATCCCGATGACCTGCAAAATTTCCCACATTTCAGTAGCAGACCAGAAAGTCACGACAGGCTTTTTCGAAGTGAAATAATAGAAAAAACAATTGAAGAAATTTCAGAGGTGATTGCTGATGAAGATATTAAGCGTATGTTTATGCAATGTTTTCCGAATACCCTTGATACAACTGTGTATCATAGTGAGCGAGAGGGCCGACCTGATACATTTGTAGTGACAGGTGACATACCTGCAATGTGGCTTCGGGACTCTGTCAATCAAGTCTGGCCATACCTTCGATTTGTAGAGAAGGATGATGAAATTAAGCAGCTTTTTATTGGACTTATCCATAGACAGTCACTTTGTGTTGCCTCTGACCCATATGCCAATGCATTCAAGCGTGAAGTGCATGATAGAGACTGTGTTGAAGTGTGGGAAAGAAAATACGAACTTGATAGCTTGGCTGCATTCTTCCGCCTTTCTTCAGGATATTACAAAACGACAAAAGACATGTCTCCATTTGATGACAAATGGCTTCAAGCAGTTGATAAAGCTCTTGAGGTTATTCACTTAGAACAAAATACCCTCAATAAAGACACTCAAGAGCTACTTTTTCAATTCAAAACGCATGCTGGACACCTTCATCCGGCTGTAAGACTCAGTGGCTATGGGTATCCATCGAAAAGCTGCGGACTTTCCCGATGCGTTTTTCGACCATCAGATGACGAGTCTGTCTTTCCCTATCTCATTCCTGCAAATGCGATGGTTGTAGTGTATCTTCGCAACATGATACCTATTCTTGAAGAGATGGGGGCGAGTGACATTGTAAAACGTGCACAAATACTTACCGCACAAATTGCACATGGAATCACCGAATGGGGAATTGTGGACCACAAGGAGTATGGAAAAATCTATGCATATGAAGTCGATGGGTTTGGCTCAAGCTGCATTATGGATGACCCCAATATTCCAAGTCTGTTGAGTCTACCGTACCTAGGATATTGCGATATAGATGATACAACGTATCAAAATACGCGCAGACTTATTCTCTCAACTTGGAATTCGTTCTTTGCAAAAGGACAAGTAGCCTGCGGTATAACGTCCCCCCACGTTGGGGTCTGTGACCATTTTTGGCCAATGGCAACCATAATGCAAGCACTGACCACCCGTGATAAAAATGAAATCGCAGAGTGCCTAGCAACTCTTAAAAAAACGCATGGAAAAACATTTTATATGCATGAGAGTGTTGATGTTGACGATGCTCACCGCTACACTCGCCACTGGTTTGCTTGGGTCAATTCATTATTCGGAGAACTCATTCTAACTATTCATGATTCATCACCTGAAATTCTAAAACAACAGTTCTAAAAAAAATATTGGCACTTGCTATGAATGGTAGACAAAGTGCTACAATAATTATATGAAGTTAAAACGATTTCGTGGAGATCCGATTCTTGAGCGCGATCCTGAGCATGATTGGGAAAAGGGCTCAGTACTTAATCCGGGGGTAATTTATGAGAATGGAATATTTCGAATGGTGTATCGTGCAACCAATGATGTTCATCCTGATATTGAAGGCGCATATATATCTTCATTGGGATATGCAGAAAGTGCTGACGGACTACATTTTTCCCGATTTGAAGAACCACTTCTGTCCCCTACTGAAAGCTACGAGAATGGACTTGGGTGCGAAGACCCAAGAATTACTAAAATTGACGGCATTTATTATCTCTACTACACAGCTGTTGGTGGAGAAGGGCATGAGCAAAAAGTAAGAATTGCGCTGGCTACAAGCAAGGATTTTATTCATTGGAACAAGCACGGAATTGTCGGACCCGATATTTTTTCAAAAGCTGCCTGCCTTTTCCCTGAAAAAATTAATGGAAAATACACGATGCTTTTTACCTTTGAGATTGAAAGTCCAAAAGCAACTATCATGATGGCTCAATTTGAGGATTTATATGATTTATTTTACCCCTCAAAAGAAAGAATGAACAGGATTGTAAATGAAGAATATGAGGAATATGTAGTAATAAAGCCACGTGATGGTCGAGGAAATGAAGTAGGGGCTGTACCTATCAAAACAGCACATGGCTGGCTCTTTATCTACAGTGCTCTCAGTACGGTTGACGATCACACTGAATGGTCAATAAGCGCAGCACTTCTGGATTTACATGACCCACGAAAGGTCTTGGCAAATGTTGACCACATCCTAAAACCAGAAACAGAACGCGAAATTCACGGAATTGTAAATCATGTAGCTTTCCCCGAAGGCGCAATAGTCTTTGGAGAAAATTTATATGTTTACTATGGATCAGGAGACCAAGGAATTTGTGTTGCAATGTGTGATTATCAGGAGATGCTCAGTCATCTTACTTCTCTTATCTAGCCTCACCCTTACAACTATTTCGCTTTAATTATTAAGCGAACAGCAACTTTTCCAACCATTAACCAGTAAGTATTGTCACTGTGTTTTTTTTATTCAAGTTATTATATAATATCCAGTCGTTACATCGGGCAATTTGCGCCTGCTTGTAGCGAAAATTTGCACTTTAAAAAGTTGTGGTTAAATTTGTAGTTTCTAGATTTGACCGCTAACTTTTAGAAGCGATCTGTTTCTAAAAGTGGGCGGTCAAACGTAAGGAGGTTTGGAATGAAAACGAAAGTCATTGACGTTACGGCAACAAGTTACCAAATTAACAAATCAGCAAAGGGATAAGTTCAAGTGAAGTATGTTTATCAGTTTCGTGAAGGCAACGCATCTATGCGGGACCTTCTCGGCGGCAAAGGTGCCAACCTTGCCGAAATGACAAATTCCGGCGCACCTGTTCCGCATGGCTTCACCATTACAACAGAAGCCTGCAACGCGTATTCAGCGACCGGTCAATTCCCTGAGGGAATGATGGCCAAAGTCTGGGATACACTGGCACAGGTGGAAAGGCAATCCAACGGAAAGCGATTCGGCGATCCGGAAAATCCACTCCTAGTTTCTGTCCGTTCCGGCGCGAAGTTTTCGATGCCCGGAATGATGGATACTGTCCTCAACCTGGGTCTTAACACCCAGACAATGGTTGGCCTGGCCAAAAAGTCAGGTGACCCACGCTTTGCTGCGGATGCATATCGCAGATTTATTCAGCTTTACGGAAGTATCGTACTTGATGTGCCCAAAGAGCGCTTTGATCACATCATGAACGCAGCGAAGTTCGGTGGCCGACAGGACACAGATCTTAACACCGATGAGCTAAATGATATCATCGGAAAGTATAAAGCGCTTATTCGGCAAGAAACCGGAAAAGCAGTTCCCGAAGATCCTCGCGAGCAGCTGGAAAAAGCAATCGCGGCGGTATTCAGTTCATGGAATGGGCGACGCGCAATCGACTACCGCAGTCTCGAAAATATCCCAGATGATCTGGGCACTGCTGTCAATATCCAGTCAATGGTTTTTGGCAACATGGGCAACGACTCCGCAACAGGGGTTGCGTTCTCACGCAATCCTTCAACCGGTGAGCCTGTTCTCTTCGGAGAATACCTAGTAAATGCTCAAGGTGAGGACGTTGTAGCGGGTATCCGCACACCACGTCCCATCAGCGAGATGGAGCGCGACATGCCGGAGGTGTATCGCCAATTCTGCGAAATCGTAAAACGCCTAGAAGAGGCCTATTGCGATATGCAGGACATGGAGTTCACCGTCGAAAAGGGCATACTTTATATGCTCCAAACCCGTAACGGTAAGCGCACAATCAG
>CAZKYX010000022.1:377-1541 GCA_964557125.1 uncultured Gammaproteobacteria bacterium | reverse complement strand
ATAATGGACGGGCTCCCACTGACAATCCGTCTTCTCGACCCGCCTTTGCACGAATTTCTCCCTAACGAGGATGAGAAAATCCGTGAAGCGGCCAAAAAGAAGAAAATGGACTACGCCAAGTTCAAGGACTTGATTGATAGTCATCATGAATTCAATCCAATGCTTGGCACACGTGGTTGCCGGCTTGGTATCTCACTTCCCGAAATCACTGAAATGCAAGCCCGCGCGATTTTTACGGCGGCCAAGCAAGTACGCGATGAGGGGATTAAGGTCCTTCCCGAAGTGATGATCCCATTGGTCATCACTTCACAAGAGTTCCTACATCAAAAAGCGATCATTGATCGCGTGGCTCAAGAAGTCGGTTTTACTGGATATCTGGTAGGCACGATGATTGAGACGCCACGGGCAGCTCTGATCGCAAACGAAATCGCCGAGAAAGCCGAGTTCTTCTCGTTTGGTACTAACGACCTGACGCAGATGACACTGGGTCTCTCTCGTGACGATACAGCGCAGCTCATTCAGCTCTACAAGGAAGGGAAGATCCTTACGGACGATCCTTTCCAGGTCCTTGACCAAGTAGGAGTTGGTGAGCTCGTCAAGATTGGTACCGAGCGTGGTCGTATGACCAACCCGAAGCTTAAAGTAGGAGTCTGCGGTGAGCATGGCGGTGAGCCATCTTCCGTAGAGTTCTTCGTACGCACTGGTCTTGACTATGTCTCCTGTTCTCCGTATCGCGTGCCCATCGCACGGCTGGCGGCAGCACAGGCGGCACTACGTGCCAAGTCATCCACCAAAGAAACTACTAGTACCCGCTAGTCGGAATTGCTCTGACTGTGTGGGTGTCCTAACCACATTTCCTCTTCCCCTGCTGTTGCAGCATGGATTTCCCAAAAAGAAATCCCTTGCAGCCAGCAGGGGATTTTTTTGCCCTCAACCTCAACATGAGGAGACTTTGAAAAACCGATTCCGACAAGATTCATTGAAGCTAAACCCGAATTTTAGTATAATTCTCTAGTTCTCTCTACTGAGATTTACGATGGGATGTCGTCTAATGATCGCCCAAGTTCCTTTTGGAACTGCAGGACACAGCCCTTTGCGAGCTGGTTGCAATTTTAACTATGTTAAAATTGGGTGATTTGGTTCGAATATTTAATATTTTTGTTG
>CAZKYX010000022.1:0-303 GCA_964557125.1 uncultured Gammaproteobacteria bacterium | reverse complement strand
AAAAATATTAAGTACCTGCTAATTTAATTTTATCCAAGCGTCCCAGCCAAGTACTCAAGAATTGCCCGGCTTGCCCGAAGGCAGCAAGTAGTGGCAGGTCCAGTGACCGCTCAGTTCCTTTTGGAACTGCAGGGCAACTGTCCCTCAAGCAGGGAAGCAAAAGAATTAAATTCCTTCCTTTTACTCCATAGCAAAAAGGATTGCAGGGAAAGACCCATTGCATAAGTGGTGTATAATAACATGAAAGGACTAAAAATGACTAATCCAGAACAGACACCTCTCAATTCTAATCAAAGAAACGCA
>CAZKYX010000021.1:0-18917 GCA_964557125.1 uncultured Gammaproteobacteria bacterium | reverse complement strand
TGGCAGCGGTAACAATAATGTCATTTGCATCATTTACTGTCGTTGAGCCTTCAAAAGTAAGAATGTTGCCCTTGTCGGTTGAAGAGTCACTACCGGTAAATGCTGAACCCGTCAGCACATTTCCAACTGCAACGATAGTACCGGCCCCAACTCCTGAAACAGACTGCCATTGCAAAACCCCAGTTCCATCAGTTGAAAGAACATAGTTGCTTGAACCATCATCTTGCGGAAGCGTATATACAATGTTTTGTGACTGAGTAGCTGTCTGGAAAATTGATGTGTAAGCATTATTTGAACCATCATCTCCATCTGCAAACAATGACAGTATGCCGTTGGTATTATCAGCACCAAAGATATCCTCGCCTATTCGAAGACCCGTTGTGTTCCTAAATTCAGCAGTGCCTGAGCCGGCACTTACTAAAAATCCGGACCCTGTAGCAATTGTTGTATATCCGTTGAGGCTTACCGCACCCGTACCTGTAGAGAACGTTCCTGCTCCCGACTGCGCAATATTTCCATTGAACATACTATCTCCGTTTATGGTCAGGGTTCCCAATCCATTTTGCGGTGAAATAACAATTTCTCCTGTTGTATTGCCGCCCAAAGTTAGCGTATTAAGAGCTGTTGTTTGAATTGATCGACCTCCTCCAGAAAACGTAAGGTCTCCAGAAATTGAAGCAAAGCTTGAAGTAGTTAGAGAACCATTTTCGGTAATAGTGAGAGTTGGTGTTCCTCCTGACTCAATAACAAAAGAATTATTTACAGCTCCATTTGTGTCGTTGATAACAAATGCATCGGCAGTTCCTGCGTTGGTAAGCGCAAATGAGGTCGAGGTACCCAATCCAGAAGCCAGCGTAAAGTCTATATTGCGACCCGTTGTTGTAGTTATTGTGTTGCCAGCATCATATGCCAATTGCAAGCTTACGTTTGATGCATTCGCTGGACATTGCGTAATTTCAGAACTTGTATTGTCTCTACACAGAGTAGTTGCAGCAACTCCCGCCGCAGGCAGTGAAAGCAACTGAGTAGTGTTGGAAAGTATAATTTGTCCAGAACCATTTGGAGTTAGTGTTAAATTCTCGTTTGAAACGGTTGTAATATCAATGGCTGCACCCGAAAAAGTAAGACCAGTGGTGCCAATCGTTTTGTTAGTAAGTGTTTGAGATTGTGCCTCAAAAACAAAAGTATCACTTGCAGTTAAAGCCGGAATAGTTGCCACTCGGGATGCAGCTGGGGCAATTGAAGAAATCGTTGTAGTGTTACCAACTCCAAGCACAAGTTGGTTGGTTGCAGACAGAGAAGCAAGACTCCCTGCACAAACAAAATTTCCCGTTGCATCATCAATCGTACACCCCGTTGTGCCTGAGCCGCCTGCTAGTGAAACATCCCCATCAGACGCAATAAGGAGCGCTTGCGCTCCTGTTGTTGTGTTTGATAGTGAAAACTGGGATGTATTCACATCTATCGAGTAGTCGTTTTCTCCCACGTCCGTATCCACAAAGAACAATGACGGGTCTGCATTTGAAATCGTAATATCTCCTCCAGCAGTTGTGGTTCCAGTCAAATAAAGATTTCTATACCGTCTGAGGGATGAACCAAGGTCATACGTGTCATCAGCACTTGGACCAATACTACCAGCAACTTCCAATGCAAATGGATTACCATCTGCGTCAAGATCGTTTGGCAATGCACCAATTCCAACACGACCAGTTGGAACATACACAAGAGTAGAGTTGAGGTTAATGGTATCAAGAGCGGATCCAACGTTAATTGTGTCAGCAATCGTATTGTTGGTCGCTATGTTGACAACATTACCTGCTGTCCCAGTTGCGATATTAATCGTCTTTGCATTGTTACCCGTTCCAACATTCACGGTTCCGGTAGTACCTGAATCGAGAGTAAGAGAATTTGCCCCAGTTGAAGTAACAATTCCAGCAGCTGTAAAGCTAAGAGTAGTCCCTGCTATATTAAAACTATTCGCAACCCCAGTTACTGAGTTAAGAACCGGCGCAAGTTGAATATTAACTTGGCTTGCTGGGCTTTCAGTTAGATCAAAATCGCTGTTTGTAAAGTTAAGAGTATTCGTGGTTGTTGATACAACAACGCTATTTTCCATAACTGTCGCAACGGCAAAAGAACCGATACTTTCCCAAGCAGGAAGTCCGCCGGTATCAACTGTGAGAAATTGTCCAATCGTACCAATTGGCAGTGTATCAAGAGTATCTGCTGCTGAAGCATAAATTATATCTCCGGTGACATAGGTAGATATACCTGTACCCCCAACTGAAGGCATAAGCAATCCTGACTTTATGGCATCCGCTGCGATATTTCCAGAAGAATCAATCGTGAGTCCTGCAACAACATCTGCGTCAGTAATACATGACGAGCAATGCCCACGCGCTACAATTGTTGAGAGTGTTGAGATGTCACTTATAGACAAACCGTCAATCGCAATTCCCTCACCGGCCTCAAGCTCAATAGCTCCTGTTTGACCTTGGAATGAAGTTACCGCACTGGATAGGTCAACGGATATAGTTGGGTTCTGCTTATCACCCGTTATAGCAACATTGTCACCAGCCACAACGCTGTAGAGTATGTTGGGTGCCGTAAGCTTCTTTTTCACATCAACTGTGTCTTTAAATACGGCTGGGAGTCCAAATACAACCGTACCCGTAAGTTTCAACTTGCTCGTTTGCGTACCTAGTACGTCTTGCTGCGCAGGCACAACACTAAGCTCATCGATGGCTCTCTTAGACTGGAATATCGTCAAAGCTTGGGTCGTGAAAAGCGCTGCAATTGCACAAACAAAAGCACCGCCGACAATAAGCTTTGTCTTTTTTCCGGTATGTGTGTAAGCAAGATGAAAATATTTCACAAGTGTTACAAAAGCCTGATATCCTGTAGTATTGTTATTTACAGAATGAGTGTTTCCTCTCTGAGCACTGGCTTGCAATAACATGTTAAGTTCAGTTTCTCCGAAGAAGAGGGCACCCTTGTCATCAGTGGTTGGGGCTATGGAGTAGCGTTCTGAAAGGTAAATGAGCGTGTCAAGAGAGATGCCCAATTTCTGAGCAGACTGTCTAAAAGTAAATAACTTCTTTGATGAGTTTGGACTATCAACATCCATAAATCCGGTATATTCTTACTGTATCTTTTTTCATGAAATCTAGTCAACGTTCGTTAATAGCAAGCACTGTAACAAACTATACCGTTTTCACGGAAAAAAAATTTTAGGTGCCCAAGGGAGAAAAAAGGCTAAAAAAGGAGTGATGCATTGCGATATATATTGATACAGGCAAAATATACCACTTTTTTGTTCGATTTTTTTTGCACTTTTGTGAAAAGTGTAATTTTTTGATACATTTTCATGGGTCTCATAGTATTGCAGATATTTTGCTAGATACTAGAAGTAGTGGTCGGTTTTTGACAAAACACTACCATTATTTTTTTCTGTGAAAAATCGTGAAAATATTTTTAGCGGCAGGATTGTCTTATTGCTAATGTATAAAACTACGTTTTTTGAGCCTATTTTTAAATATGCAAATCAATGAATATTGTCAAATCAATTTGTAATGTTATTATTGAGTATTAAAATTTGTAATATACAAATTTAGGCTCCCAAAGCAACCTAAACTAAATCATAGTTTTGAATATTGTCTTTCTTGAACAGAAGTGAGGAAACATCAGATAAAAGGGCTGGAGACTTAAATCAGAAGCAACTATCCTTATTCCTACAACCTACAACCTGCAACCTGCAACCTAACTTAGTGGCTTGGCTTCCGGTATTGGCCGTACTTCCTCTAAGGCAAGCACTTCAATGCCAAGAAAAATGTGAGCAGTATCTGCTTTGACCTTCAAAACAGCCTGTTCAAAATTCATTTCTTTAATAACTTCCTTATTCGCATACAATGTAACCCCTTGATGAAGAATAGAAATAAAATTTGCATGCATTGGATAGACATCAAAAGGACCGACCTCATTAAATGAACTTATCCTATCAACCTTACCGTCATACACTGTACTTTCCGTATCGCGCACAATTAATTTAAATTGCTTTATATCAGACATACAAATAGTATAAGCCTTTAAAAATTAAGAATAAAGAGCGATACTATTGTGATTTAAGGGTCTCTTCAGGAACAAGCTGGGGAGGTGCACCAGTCAATTCAGTTGGTGTCGGAGGTATTACAGTGGGCGCTGTTACAGAGGGCTGTGGGTGTGAAATTGCATTAAGTTTTTCCTCAATATCTTTAAGTGTGCCTATGAATAGTAGATCTTCAGGCACCAGCTTATCAACCTTACCGTCAAGTATAGCCCTAATATCAGCAATTGTGTCTTTAACAGCAACATAAGAGCTTTTTTTCTCTGTTTGCATCTCAACAACCGTAAAATTCTGGGTCATGTAGTTTTTTAACATCTTTGATCTTTTATAAATGACCTGATCATCAGATGAAAGTTCGCTTTCCCCAATAAGAGAAACGATTCTTTCAAGTGAAACCGCTTTTTTCAAAAGAGATTGTGCTTCAAGCGCTGTCTCATAATGCTCAGGTCCCACAACATCAGCATTTAGGGACGAAGAGCTGGAACCAAGAAGATCAACTGCGGGAAATCTTCCCTCTTGATAGATTGAGCGCGAGAGAATAATGCTTGAGTCAAGATAAGGAAAGATTGCCTGAACACCACTATCAGTAAGGTCATCCGCAGGAACGTAAATAGCTTCAAATGTAGTAATAGCATTTTTGGCTGTAGACACAAGTCGCTCGTGAAAGGATGCCATCTCAGATGTTAGAGTGGACTGGTATCCTCCTTCTGAGGGAATGGCATTAATAAGAGTAGATAGTTCATAACCAGATTGCGCAAAACGAAAAATGTTATCTATAAAAAACAAAACATCTTTCCCTAATGTATCTCGATAATATTCCGCAAGCGTTACCCCAGTAAACGCCGTGCGAAAACGAAGAGCCGGATTTGCGCCCATACTACCATATATGAGACTGACACCTTGCATAACCTTGCTTTCCTTAAGCGTTTCAAACAGCTCTTCTCCTTCACGAGTTCTTTCCCCAACTCCGGTAAATACCGTTACATTCTTTTCAGGGTGCAAAATAACGATGTTGTGAATAATTTCTGAAAGAACAACTGTCTTACCAACCCCCGCCCCTCCAAATAGTCCCACTTTTCCACCCTTCACAATTGGAGTAAAAAAATCCACAGCCTTAATTCCGGTTTCGAGTAAATCGCTAGGAATATGAATACTTGCAAAAGCGAGATCTTTTGCAATAATTGGCCTGAATTCCTTGACTTTTATTTCACCCAATCCGTCCTCTGGATTTCCCAACGTATCAACAACCCTACCAAGCATTTCCACGCCTACCGGCACTTTAACAGGCTGTTCTGTACTCACAACATCCGCTCCATGGTGTAGCTTTGTTGAATTGGAAAGAGCAAGACAGAAAAAAGTCGTAGGAGTAGCTGATGTGTACACCTCCATTTTCACATCAGGATCTTCCTTATAAACCAAAACATCATTTATTCGCGGCTTATCGTCCGCAAATTCAACTTCTATAATTTGTCCTTTTACACTAACTACTTTTCCTACAATCATATAATTTAGTTATTAGTTATTAGTTAAAAAATCTTAGTTCAAATTACAATTTATAAGCAAAGCTTGTGACTTCGTCTAAAATTATAAATAATAATTGATTCTAGCCCCAAATGGAAAGCCCAGCCATCGTTTCTAACTGTTTTTTATTCTGGAGCTGATGCTTAATAAGACTTTTTGCTAAATTAAGTTTTTTTGATTCTTCCTCTATGTGAACCAATGCCTCCTCCATAGCGTTAACCCGAGAAGCATGACGTGCAAGCTGATTTTCCAAAAGCGTTTGACTAAAAAGATTTGCGATGATTTGGGTCTCAAAGAAATAGAAGATTTTTTCCAATATTGGCTCGAATATAAATCTGTCCTCTCGGGCTATCGGAACAAGAACTTCTGATTCAAATATATTTTCACCGGTAATGCTTGTCCCTATAGGGGTTTGATTTACCACGTTATCAAATTTCCCATAATAAACGTGCACGCGGTCATATTGTAAAAATTTTTGTATGAGCTGCTTGATGTGATCCATTTCAACTCCTATGTCTGGAAGATCAAAATAGGTATAGGTTTTTTTAAAACCGGAACCTTCAAACATTTCCCTGCCCGCATTTCCAATAATCATTAAATCAGAATTTTGTGCCTCAGGCTTTCGAAGGTCTTGCATCAAGAGACGATATGTTTTTTGCGTTACAGATCCATATAATCTTCCATTTGAAGAGAGATATACCATTAGCGTCTTCCCATTTTTCTGGAGAAGTGGCAGGATGGATTTGTCTCCTTTTTTTTGTTTTGCTAAAAGTTCTCGTACTTCACGGTCATATGACGACTTCAAATCAACAAAAACGTCTGATAAATCCGTCAAAAAATCACGTGTTTTTAGAACAGAATCTTTAATTTTTTGCATGCGAATAACAGCAATCTCTTCGTAGCTCTCGGCTAGCTCTTTAAGACTATTGAGAGCTTCTATATTTTCAGCAATAATTTTTCTTTGCGGCATATTTTGATTAGGTTATAGGTTTTAGGTTGTAGGTTATAGGTTGTAGAAGGATTACTTAAAGTGACTAAAACCCGAAACCTAAAACCTGCAACCTATTTTGTGATTCCTCCAAATCCAAGCAGGGAAACCCTGTTAAGCATAACATTATTAGCGAATGCTTTTGTATCTCTAGCATTCGTTACTTCATAAAGAATTTTTTGTTTTCCACGATCATAATAAGCAGCACTGAGACCATTCTTAACCTTATCCATATCTTCTTTTGTTTGAATAAGATCCTGTAAAATCATGCTCACCATAATAAGCTGCACCGGCTTTGGAACAATCTCCTGATAGGGTTGACTGAAAAATTTACTTATCATGTCAGAGAGTCTTAAATTTTTCTTAACCTCCTCTGTGAGTTCTTGACCAAAGTGACTCACATTTTGGAGCTTTCCGGACTGTGAAATAAATGCTGTTAAATCTTTGTTCATTTCACGCGAGAGCTTATCCAAAGTTTGTCTTCCAACACGTGTAACAGAAAGAGGTACATTTACAGCAGGCCTTATCCCTTGGTAATAAATGTTACTGTCCAAAAAAATGTGCCCATCTGTAATACCCATAAGGTTTGTAGCAATATATCCAGTAAAGTCTCCTTCAACAATTTCACTTACCGGAAGACACGTAATCGAGACTTCACCAACAGTGGGGTGTTTGAAGTTACCTGCCCGCTCTAGCAATTTTGAATGGGTGTAAAAAATATCTCCAGGATACGAGTCTCTACCCGGAAACCGTCGGGCAAGAAGAGACAACTCGCGATAAAATTTTGCGTGACTTGAAAGATCATCCAAAATCACTAAGGTATGTACGCCTTTATCGCGGAAATATTCAGCAATTGCCATTGCAGCGTAGGGTGTTTGGTATATCATAGTCGGAGAATCGTAAGAGCTTGCTGCAACAATAACAATCTTATCCATAATTTTTTCCTTTTCGAAAAACTCCTGTAATTTTTTAATATCACTTTTCTTCTTTGCAATTGCTCCATAAATAACAATATTTCCTTCATATATTTGATTCTTTATAGTAGTCATAAGAAGAGAAGTTTTTCCTGTTTTTCTGTCTCCAATAATAAGCTCACGCTGTCCACGACCAAGTGGCAACAATAAATCTACAAGTGAAACTCCAGTAACGAGCTGCTTGGTAATTTTCTGCCTTCCGGCAATTCCAACAGGAGAAGCATCAATGTCTCTGAGTTCTTTCGGTTTGTTATAGGGAATACTTGGATCAAGCAGGTCTCCAAGCGGATTTATGGTGTGTCCTAAAAGCTCGGGACCCACCGGAATGGACAGCAGCTTGCCGGTTCTGGTGACCATAGTACCCACTTTTATAGGTTCGTGTGAAAAAACCCTAACCTCTATTTTGCCTCTATTTATCGTAAAAACTTCGCCCTTCTGACCTGTTTCAAATACAATCACCTCATGGGTTCTTACATTAGGCAACCCTTCGATAAAGACAATAGGGTGACTTACTTGATAGACTACCCCATATTCCCCAGCTTTTTGAAGAAGTTCACTAAATTCTGTATCTATTGCGTTGCTCCTTTCGTCTGTGCTGCAACTGGCGCAGCAGATTTTACTCCGTAAAGAACCTCATTCACGATAGTTTCAAATTTTGGCTTAATGGAAAAATCTAAATACTGACCGCCAACATACACTGCAGCTCCGGCAACAATGGTTGCATCAACCTTTATATCAAATAACATTTGCTTTTTTGTATTTACAATAAACCATTGAGATAGTACCCTCAGTGTTTTATCTTTTGGTTCAAAAGCCATAACAATTGATAACACTGGTAAAGATGAAATCTTCAGCTGTATAGCATCAATAAATTCTTTAATTGCCTTTCTTGACTGGCCATTCACATTATTATTACGCATTAGAACCATAAAATCGTCTTTTTTTTCAATGCCAAACTGATCAAGTAGTGCCGCTTCAGGATTAAAGCTCGTTTCAAATATTTTCTGAGCAATTCCTGCAAGTCTCGTTGAAAAGTCCTGCGCCTGTGGCTTTGTATTAAAAAAACTAGATAAATCAAGATTGTCCATTAGTCAAAAAGTCCTTCCTGCTTTGCCTTCTCAAGAGAATCAATTAGAAGCTTTTCGTGATCATCAAGAGAAAGAGACTTGTTGAGCATTTCCTGTGCAAATTTTTGAACGATAGTGACGCTTGCCTGATCCACTTTTCGCATACGAGCCTGTTTATAAACTTCCAGCTCCTTCTCAAGATTTGCAAGCAAGGTCTGACGAAAATCTTTAATTTGCTTTTGTAAATCCAGCTCCAACTCACTAGCAACTGTTTGAAATCCGGCAAGGGAAAGATTTGAAATCTGCTTGAGTGAAGCTGAATAATTGGCCGCAAATTCCTTCCCTGTATCAAAAGCCTCCCTGTGCACATCGACAACTATTTTTTGCAGTGCTTGCTCTAAGGTTATCTTTGAATTTGAACCGGTACCCTGAACATCAATTATCATCCGTTGCAAAGCTTGCTCAAGCGACGTCTTTGAAGCTTGAGTTATATATTGGGTGCCAGCAATAATTTGATTCGCTTGATGAGTTGCTACCTGCATGATTTGACTAGATTGATTCATAGCGTTATCAAGAATCTGACGCTCTTGTGTTTGTCCTGTTGTAATCGCGCTCTTGTAATCTTCTTCTATTTGTTTTTCCTTCTTTGACACTTCTTTTTCCTTGGCACGTAGCGAAGTGAGGTAATATATGACAAAAATGGCAATAACCAAGTTGAACACTATAGTTATAGCCTGAAAGAGCAGGTTAGGCATATGTATTTAAGTTTGACCACTAATGGCCTTCTTTTAATATACCATGTGTGACTTGTAAAGGTGAAGATTCAATTTAACTAAGTTCTGCAACCTTCAATAAAAAAGGACTACTACAATCGAAGAATAAGAAAAGCAACGGCAAGACCTGCAAGTGCAATGGCTGCAACGATAACTACATTAAACATTATACCCAAATGGATTATCCTACTAGCAGAAGGGTTGCGACCCAAAGCTTCAACTCCTTTTGCTGCGGCTCTTCCAAAAGTCATAAAACCCAAAACCATGGAGCCCAATACGACAATTGCAGCTACAATATATTTATAAATAGGAGATGGCCCAACTTTTGTAGGAAGCAATACAAATTTTAAGATGTCTGAAAGACTTCCGGGAAAAGTTGGCTTTGCATTAAAATAATGCAGATCCAAATTTACGGCAATTTTGTCAATCTTTTTAGGGTCACTATTTGAGTACCCCTCAAGAGCTGTACCCAAAACATATCCTGCATCTTTCGCCTTCACCGCAACCCCCCTGATGGTTGATGAGGTAAGTAAATCTCCCTTCTTGATATTACCATCCCTTGATGAAACCAAAACATACACAGTACCAGTCGAAATAATCGGAACACCAGTCGTACTACCAGTAGAGCTCAGAATAATTGCCGCATCCCTCGAAACAATACCTACAATCTGAGAATCGTAGGGAATGCTTGTTAGAACTGCCCCTTTGTCACTGGTTGAGACAAGCGCTCCGTCTTTCACATTCTTGTCCTTTAACTCAACCATGTGAGCAACTCCAAATGTCGCAGCTCCACCAACAACAGGAGTCTGCGCATTGGCGAATGAATAAGAAACAAAGAACAACAGACAAAAGTTCACTAAAACAAAGAGTTTTTTAATTTGAAGTATTTCCATTACTATAGCATTCATTCATGTGTTTTAATTACTACAACCCGCCGGTCAGAGCCCTCCTCCGGACAGAGTCCTTCTGGACGGCGTCTGGGCGGCGCCTACAACCTACAACCCAGTCTAGCTATTCTTCAAAACCTCAATAAGTGTATCAAGCTTCATCGTGGCAACACCAAGAACAGAATCTGCACCACCGTAATAAAGAAATATCGTTCCATCAATTACAACAGCGCCATTTGCAAAAACCACATTTGGCACGAGTCCATGCAATTCATACTCTTCTATGGGCTCAAGTAACGGTTCCTCAGTTCTGGCAATAATCTTTCGAGGATCGTGCAAATCTAAAAGCATTGCACCCATCATGTATCTAAATCCAGGTTCGCAGACCCCGTGATAAATCAAAATCCAACCATGCTCTGTTTCGATTGGGGGTGGACCTATGCCAATTTTTACATTATCCCAATGATCACGTCTGGCCTGAGCCATAATTCCACCTGTTAACAGTTTTGATTCAGGAAATTCTAAGTCTCTCAAAAAATCCAACCATATGGCATTTCCTAATCTATGGAAAGCAAAATAACCATCAGCGTCCACCTTTTTCATAATACATGAGTCTTTATCATCAACTCCGGGGGGCGAAATGAGCTTTGCTTTGCTCCAGTTCCACCTTTTATTGAGAAAGTCGTCAACACTAATGGTAATAAGAGCAATTCGAGGCGGATTTGTGCCATCGTATGCCGTATAGGTTACATAAAATTTGTCATCAATTTTTGTAATTCTTGGGTCTTCACAACCCGAATTTCCTTGGTCTTTTGTCTTTTTTTCAAAGTCCTCAGTAGGAGTATAGATAGGATAATCTAAATTTTCATCGATATGAAGACCATCTTTACTTGAAGCATACCCAATACATGAAGCTCCGTTGAATGCTTGAGCCCTATACAAAATGTGAACCTTCCCATCTTCATAAATTGCTGCAGGGTTGTAGGTTCCCATGGCCTGCCAATCAAGCTCCAGTGTGGGCTTTATAATTGGATTTTCTGCAAACCGAGTAAATTTTCGCTCTTCAGGCCTTGCTACAAGTGGCTGAATATCTTCAGGCATCTTTAACTCACTCAAAAGCTCATTAAGATTACCTTTTGCCAAGGCAACACTTGTGTCAGCTGCCCCGTAATATAAATACAGCTCCTCATTATTAATAAGAGCTCCCGAAGGGAATACAATGTTTCCAATATTTCCGACTAGTTCATATGGAGCTTCGGGATTTAAAATTGAAGACTCCGTTCTACTAATAACCTTTAAAGGGTCTTCCAAATCAAGTAGTATTGCCTCAATTCCAAACTCTTTCTTATCGGAAGTATAGTTTTTGATATAGGAATAAATTACCAGCCAGCCTTTTTCTGTTTTTATGGGTGGTGCTCCAAGCTCAACTTGATCAACAACGTCCCGCATCAAATGAATCATGTGCTCATTCACATTTTCATACCACTCAGTCCAATAATAAGGGGAGCACATTTCTTCTTCTGAATCAAAGGTAGCAAGAGCTATTTTTGAAGGTGGAATATCTGTGTTTATCGTGAGCAAAGCAGCAAGTTTTCCTTGAATTTTTTCCGGAAAAAGACCCATTGCTTTTGAATTAAATGTTGTTACGGGATGTTTCTCAATATGTTCAAAATCAGAAGTTATCGCAATCGCCAATTTAATTCCGTATGCTGAAAATGGATATACAGACAGGGCTGTGTAGAAAATATAAAATTTTCCATCCATGTATGTAATTCGAGGGTCTTCGCATCCATAAATTTCCCAGTCTTCTGTCGGCACGACCAGCTGCTTAAAATCCGTAAACCTCACCCCATCAGTACTCTTTGCGTATCCAATTGAAGATACTTCCATTTCAACCCCATTCTGTTGTTTTTTACTAGATTGGGCTCTATATACCATATGATATACACCATCAACAAGCACTACACACCCATTAAAAGCACCAGTAGCCTCCCATTCATTTTCAGGATTCGGAATCACAATGGGATTTTGCTCAACTCTAACAAATTTCATGCTAATTCTGGAAAAGGTCAATTCGCGCTTTCTGGAGTTTTGGCTCTTTATCTCGTTTCATCTCATACAAGAATCTATCCAAATCCGTAGAAGCTGCACATACAACAGTATCTGCTCCACCATAATAGACATGCAGCTTACCATCCAAAGCAACTGCACCGCATGGGTATGCAACTCCTGCTTTAAATCCTTCATTCTCATAGCTTTCAACGGGTGCCACTATCGGCGAGCTAGTTCTTGCAATAACCTTTGAAGGGTTATTGAGATCCAAAAGCATAGCCCCTATTTTATATTGGTGAGGATCCTTGTAGCCTACTGACTGATATACAAATAGCCAACCATCTTTTGTCTTTATAGGGGGAGCACCAGCTCCAATTTTTTTACTGTCCCAAGAATTCTTACGTGGTGGAATAAAATGATGACCTTGAAGGTAATTATCAAACTTCAAATCATCGACGTAATCAATCAGCACATTTGGATAGACTCGATGATAGACGACATATTTTCCGTTGACCTTTTCAGGAAAAATGACTGCATTTTTATTTACCATCCCAGGCGAAGATATGAGCTTTGGTTTTTCCCATTTTTCCCAATCGTGCTTTAAAAAGTCCTCAACAGATATTGACGTAAGAGCAACTCTTGGATGATTGACTCCATCAAAAGCAACGTAAGTCATGTAAAAAGTATCATCAATTTTTGTGATACGAGGGTCTTCAACCCCTCCATACCCACCACCTGATGCAAAGTGATCAGCAAATGTCTTGAATGCATATCCGCCGGGGGTTTCAAATGGCTCACGGGGAACATATATCGGTTCATCAAATCTCTCATCAATATGAAGTCCATCTTTACTCGTTGCATACCCAAGCACAGAAAGGTCGGTATCCCCAAGCGCTCTATAAATAAAGTGAACCTTTCCGTCTTCAAGAACTGCTGCGCTATTGAAGGTAGCTCGAGACTCCCAAGGATGGTGAGCAATTGGAGAAATAATAGGATTATGGTCTGGCTTTTTAAAGAGTGTCTGAAAATCCTTTATTTTAGCTTCAGTGCTTTTGTTAGGGACAAGACAACTCACGACAAAAACATCCTTATCGTCAACAAGCCAGTAAAGAATTAACTCGTCATTTGCGACAACTGCTCCCAATGGCACAACTTTGTTGTGGGCAAAATCAGTTGATTGCTCCCAAATCGCCTCCGTTGAACGCCAAACAGGAGTGGTAAGGTCTTTTTTATCAAAAATTGCAGCTCCAATACTATACTCAGTAAGTCCACCATCTGCCGCTACAGGGTGATGGAAAAGCCTATTCAAGAACTTGAAGCCAGAAAAACGTGGATGTTTTTTTTGCTCACCGGTTCTTTTTACGTAATAGGTGAGAAGAATCTGGTCATCAACTTCAAAAGCATTTCCCACTTCAAGCTGCCCATTATCAAACATACCTTCTCGAGGAGCTAATACAATTTCTTTTTCCGATTTCCATTTCCTTAGATCAGTTGAGTAAGAAAGCTTGATGTGTTCTTCCCCATAATACATAACATAATGATTTTTGCTTTTAAAGTCAGGCACCACGGTACCTGTTTCTTTTATTTTGAGTTCTGAGATTTTTTCAAAATTAACGAGGTCTTTTGAGAGAGCTGCTTGAAGATGTCCACCCGACTTTGCATTGTCTTTATAAGTAAGTAGATACGTGTCGTCTTGTCTTGCAATACGAAAACCTGACCAATTGTACGCACTATCTACCTTAAAATTGGGGTCAGTCACAGTGACTTGACTTGCATCATCCCCAAATTCAAAGCCATTCTTGCTCTTTGACATTTGAAAAAGGTGGTATCCATCCTTTTCTTGAGAGAAGTAAAGTAGAGAATCGTTGTTGTTTTGAGCTAGTCCTACGAATTTAATCATATTTTTTGCACGTTCAATGATTGGTCAGGTCTAGACTCCTGTAAATATTGAACTAAATTTGAGCTCTTTAGTCAAGGTGTCAAAGAGGGTCAAAGGACGAGAATAGGACTAAAGGATTACAAGAATACAGTGATTAGTCCATCTGACTTATCACTTACTCCTTTATTCTTATAATCCTCGTCTGATATATTTAATATATGTCAGAAGAAGGAGTAGACCTCATAGAAAATCCTATCCAACAAGATGCTGATGGTACAGTCGCAACACCCAATCAAGAAAAACGCGTAGGTTCACCTGAAATAAATCCTGCAATTGCGTCTTTACGCCGTGACTTTGATGAACTCAACAACGTTACACTTGGAAAAAATATTGAAGACTTTGAGGCACTAATGCTTGTAGAACATACAGATTCAAGTATTTTCCCTCCAATTTCCCCAACAGAAGTAGCAGCCAAAGCTGATGAATTGGTTGCATACGATGAGTCAACAGCTGAGTTAAAACTTACACCCATTGAATTCCTAAAAAAAGCAAAGCACTTAGAACATAGCCTGCTAAAGACAATCAATAACCACGAGAATATTGGAAATCTGATAAATAAACGTATTGACATAGAAGTGCGCTTGGAAATGCTTAACGAAAAGAAAGGGATTTCTGCATTTCGAGCAAAAAATGAAATAAGTAGACTGAAAAAACAACTTGAAAACGTAGCTCATGCAAGAGAGTTGGAAGAGCAAAATCAAAAAAAACTCGAGTTAAAACTGGGTGGTGTAAGAAAAAGAAAAGAAGAGCTTATCCAACAGCAGCTAGGCACTGCACTTTATGAAGTAGTTTCAAAGTCTGATACTTTTTTTCAAAAGCTTGCTGATGACGAAGGACTAACAAAAGAACTTAATAGCTCATACTTTCATAATATTATTATCCCCTTTTTAAAAACAAATCCGTTTGGTGGTGACAGCTGGAGAGAAAAGCTTGAGTTTTATAATGCTCAGTATTCCCATTTGGCCGAGTCTCCAGACAGTGAGGCCATTTCAACACTTACTAGGAAATCACCTCTTCTGAATAAAGATATGCTTTGGGAGCAGACGGCAGGAGCTTATAGTACAAAAGTGAGGGTTCTTAAAGCAAATCAAAGACAACTTATTAGAGATAAAATTGTTCGACTCATCAAGGCTGCAGACCCAGAATATGCAGCCTTTCGCAAGGAGGAGGGGTATCTTGCACTCATGACCGCAGTCAGTCGAAGACAGTTAAGCACCCTCACTCCGTTTCGAAAAATAAATAGAAAAAATTTTGCTCAAATTATTAAAGACGAAGTAAGGCCTGAATCCTATGACATTCCCATGCACTACGCCATTTCAAAAACTCCTACCATGAATTTCATTCTAGGCAATAAGCGATATGACTTTGAGCCTGAAGCTACAAGACAGGGAAAAACGGGCAATGGAATGCTTGAGAATGAATTTACCTTTTACAATCCGACACCAGAGAACCTTATACAGCTTGCCATTCTCGCTAGCAAAAACTCCACATCAGGTAGTAGGCAAGACGATCTACCCAAAACCGTACTATGCGCACTTACGAAGAGAGATGATTGGAATGAAGTCGTATCAAAAACTATTCAAAAGTATCCTGATTTTGCGGAGGCTGCCCAGACTCTTTCTAAGAAATTTGACCCAAAAAAATTGATAATCAACTACACAGACCTGAGAGATTCACTCGTAGATTTACAGGCAAACATCCTCTGCAAAAAAGGTGATGTAGACAACGAATTGTGGGAAAGCGTTTTTTATAAAGCAGATACGAAAGCATTCCTGGGTGCGTTCCTCAATAAAGGTTATGTTTCTGAAGAAGAATATGTAAGACTCATATATCAAAAACTGTGGATAAGCTTGGAAGAAACATTAAGGTTGCGTGAAAGACTTTACGATAATGAGGACAAAGCTAAGAAAGCTGTTGCAAGAACCTTACGCCTGATAGATTTCGGTGAACGACCTGAAGCAAAACGGCTCGTAGAAAACAGGGATTTCAAAACACTTGTAACGGATCTGGACGTCTCTGATGAAAAAGTTAACTTTCTTTACGACTTACCACAACAATATCCTGAACTTATCACCACAGGACTTTTCATGTTCGCATTAAGAGGAGACAAGCAAGACCTCTATTTAGATGATGAAGGCATTAGGTTCCTTATGGAATATTCTAAACTTTACGGCTATCCAGAAAAATTTCAGCCAATTGGACTCTTGCACGCAGTTGAACAAGATCTACTTACAAGAGAACGTGTGCTCGAGTTAAGTGGAAAAATGGATAACTTCGACGACCTCTACGAGGCTGCCCTCGATCCCACAGTTTTTTTGCAAACTGATGAAGACATTGACTTCTTTTATAAGTTTAGAAACGCTTGGGACGATAACGGCGTTAAGAATTTAAAAAGCCTTTGCATCAAATCGCTCGTGCAACATGATACAAATCGAAACCTCATACTAAACTTGCCTACAAAGTGCAGCTGGATAGGTGAAAAATCAAAAGTAAATCTCGCTGAAAAAATATTTGAGTACTCATATAGACTTCTTGAAACACCCGAGGATATTAATTTTATTAATACCCTTGTTGGGATGCATGGAAATAAAGCCGCACCTCTTCTTGAAGGGTATGTAAAATGCCTTGATGCAGAAGTTATTGATAAGAAAAATAAGGATATTGTCATAGAATTTACGAAAAAATATCGAGTACTTACACCCAACTTACTTTCGGGTTACATTGCTGCAAAAAATGAAGGAACTTCTGAAATGTATATAGCACAATTAAATTCACTCCTTGAGTGAATTCTTGGACCTAAAAAACTTACTGAAAAGCAAAGAGAATCTCCATTTCTACAAGACCTTATTCCTCATATTTACCCCAAAAATATCGAAGACTGGGGAACATATGAAGGCATCGCTGTGTGTGAAGACCGTGATAGCGATTTGGATAAATATGTTTTACCACAAAATACAAGGATTGATCTTCTCTTAAATGGCAAAATTCATTTGAGAGATGGTGAAACCTTTACAGAGGAGGATGAAGACGAGCTTTTCCGACCGTTCCGCGAAATTGAAGCAAAGCATTATGAAAATGAAAGAAATAAAGTAGACGACTATGCCGTACTTGACGATGACGTCGTTCAGATTATTACATGGATTAAGAAGGACAATGGTAGCACAGAACAGGCAGATGTCACGCTTACTCATAATCAGAAAATGTTTGAGCTTCTTTTGACTTCCGTCTATAGCAATGGCAACTATATAAAAGATGCAAAACAGCTTCTTTTAGAAAGTGCTGTCCTTAATACGGAATTTGATGCAAGCCTCTCCACTTATTTAGACCCCGAAAAACAATATCGGTCACTCAGTGAACTAGCCGAATTTTATCTAGATGGCATGAAAGAAGACATACGCGCAATAGTTACGGAGGGCTTTTCACATCCTAGACTTTCCGAAATGGCAAAACAGTATTTTCAAGATTTAAGTCTTAATGCACAAGTAGAGCAAAAACAAACAGAACAGAATAAGTTACAAGCAGACAAGTTGGGCCTTTCAAAAAGCTTTATTGCACTTGCAGGTAAGCAGCTAGAAAGACGGTACGGAAGAAAACTATCGACAGAGGAAATAATAAAAATCATCAACAGATACGAAGCGGTCACTGGAGGACTTCAAGAGAAAAGTTCAACTTCTACAAATAAAGACACAAAGGCATTTTACGGAACGCTCCGCTCACAAAGAAACAAAACCATAGATGCACTTCGCATGGTGACTGAGGAAGACATAGACCCACAAAGACTGCATTTGGGCGAAATGAATTTAGAAGAAGCTTTGAAAGCAGAAAAAAGTATTGTCAAAAGAGAATACGACGAAGAACAATTTGCTTCTTACACCACGCAGCAATTCATAGATTTATTCAGTGAGGAAAAAGGAAACACAGTTTTTCACCTCAGAAAATTTGAATCAGAGAGCGGCTCTCAACGAAAAACACTCAATGCATTTATAACCAAAAGCAAGGAGAGTGCGCATGCAAGGCTGTCTGGAGGCGTATGTGTTTCAAGAGACAATCCCAGAACTGACATAGCAAGACAAAATATATGGGACATGGAAAATTACATTCAATTAGTACTTCAGGACCCAGACACACTCATTTGCCAAGGACTTTTGCTTATGCATGACAATACTGACAATGGGAAAAGGGTGCTATCCGTCTCATTCAATCCATCAAGCACCTTCCTTTTTACGGCTGATGAGGAGTCATGCTTTAAGGCTCTCCTTGCAAAAGCTGAGGAGTTTGCAGGCCTCAATAATTTCGATATGATAGTAAGCTCCCCAGATGGAAAGGGTATACGCACCAATCGTGTTGGAGGAATTTTTGAAAGAGCTTTTAAAGATAAGGTCGAAGAAAAACGAAAGAAATTTGCATTTTCAGAGCAACGTGTATTTTCCTACGATCCACTTTACACCATGTTGGACATGGATGTCCTTTGGGAAAAACCGGAAGAAAATGCACAAGAGTCATCCTGAACTTGTTTCAGGATCTAGATTCCGAATCAAGTTCGGAATGACAAGTATACAGTTTATTTTTGCGCCCTCGAAGGGACTCGCTGACGAAGTCGGCTGAAAGCCAACG
>CAZKYX010000020.1:18867-21441 GCA_964557125.1 uncultured Gammaproteobacteria bacterium | reverse complement strand
CTTCTGCCACATCTTGAATAGATAATTCTCCTTGCTCGTCTCCACCCATTTTTTTAATTTTGACGGCTAATTCCAGCGGTTCTGTTGTATTGTTGCGAAGTCTTACTTTGTCATTAATAACGCTACCAGGCTCTGCATTAAAATCAAAAAATACAGGGGATACCGTAAAGTCGAAATTACTTGGAGGTGTATCTTGGGCGAAGACAGCAAAAGGGCTAGTTAGGTTGGTGATGAGGGCAAGGCAACTAGAGAGTATGAATAAGTTCCGCGATATACGCATGACAAACAGTATACATTAATTAAAAGCTTCCGGCAGCTACAACGGTTAGAGTATCGGTATAGTCACTTGCAGCAGGAGTTGTAGCAGAAGAACGAGCCTTCACGACAAGAGTAACCGTATTTGAGCTGGCAGGGGCTGTTGTGTGGGCGGTTTGTCTGAATTGGGCTTGGGATAGATGTCCTCCGGCGTCGGCTGTGCTTCCGTCATATTCTGCAGCAACAGTTGGAGAACCGGAACCGGTATTTACATCAAGCACATATCCACCAGTTGAGGAGAGCGTTTCAGGTGTACCGTCATGAGACCCAGGGCTATCTATGTCAGCATTCGCAACGGTAGAATGTAGTGCGCCAATGCCACCACCTCCGTTTGTTCCGCTCTTGACCCAAGACACCCACCCATTTCGAGCATTGGTACTTACAGTTTGAGTTATTGTTGGAGAACCGGCAGCTGTAGAACCTGATGAAAGCGTCCCAAGTGCTTGTGCATTGGCACTAAGTGAAAATGTCATGCTTGCAGAGACAGATGCGGTGACTGAGATTTGATCTGCTCCTGAGGAGACAACTGATGTTGCCCAGTCAATGCTATCAACGTAAGGTGAACCGCCTTGCGTTTTAAGTTGACCGGTTTTGTCGTCTCCTGCAGAGCCGACTGTTGAAGAGGCTCCTGCAAAGTTAAAGCAATAAAAGGTACTTGTTGAAAGATCTGTAGCAGGGAAGACAACGGAAACGCCACTTACGCTTGTTGCAGTTCCGATGCCCGGCCATGCAGTTGCTGCTCCTCCTGTTGTTGGTTTAACTGGCAGGGTAGTTGTTGACACTGTCCAGTTACCTGCAGTTTGTGAAATTGTCCAGTCAGATGGCAATACAAGTACAACATTTGTTTCGGTGCCGACTGTTGTTGTCTCAAGACAAGCAGTTCCGGAAATTGCAGAACCTGTTGCCAGTCTATCAAATCGTACAAATGCGGTATCAACAGTGGCATGAGCTTTTGAAGGTTGAAACGCTGGATAAATGAGCGAAACGAAGAGAGCGATGTAGATAAGTACACTGAGAAGTGAATATTTGTCTTTCAGTCGAAGGGTACGAGTTTCGGAAATGATTTTTTTAGGGCTTAATAAATACTTCATAGAACGCACTCTGTCTATACAATGTTTAGCAAATCATATTTTGGAATATGTTGTCAAGAGATTAAATAGGACTGAATAATTTTTAAATTCAAATTTAAAATTTTAAATCAAATTCAAATGTTTTAAACGTTAAAAATTGATTAAAAATTAAAAATTGAAAATTTCTAATTTTAAAACGAGCCCGTTGCAAGGATAGTAATAATATCGGTATAGTCATTTGCTGATGGAGTGGTATCAGAAGCCTTTGCTTTTATTTCAAAACTTACCCTTCCGCCAACAACCGGAGCATTCGTTGTGTCATACATGTATCTTTTGCTTGTATCCAAAATTCCAACGATATTACCCGCGCCGTCATACGGAGAGCGTGCGAGCATCGGACCCCCAGAGGTTTGAGTTACTGTACTACTTCGAGCTCCATATCCTTCGCTAATGCTGCCCAAGTTATTGCTAACTGCAGTTATAGTATGGCTTGCGGTTGATGAGAGAAGGCCAGTATTACTTCCGCTCACTGAAATAAATCCTCCAGCAGTCGAATTGGTTGCAAAATCTACCCAGACTTTATTGGGGGCAGTCGTAACGCTTCCGGGAGAAAGATTTCCAAGTGAAACGGTATATGGTGCTGCGGTTTCTGTGTCAATGGATGAGATGTCCAAGTCAAAACTCAGTGAAGGGTTATCAGTCGAAGCGGAGGCTGTTGGGCTCCAGAAAAATTGGGTAAAGAATCGTCCATGTCTTGCGGCGACTTTTGCGGTATAGGTGGTTCCGGGATACAGTCCAATGATAGTAAACCCAGAACTTGCTCCCCATGTGGTATAGGTTTGCCAATCTTCATCTCCCAAATCATTGCCGACAGTATTATCATTCTGGATGTACTGGAATTGTCCTGAGCCAGAAGCTATAGCAATAGCATATTCAGTGTCTACTGGGTCAACACCTCCTCTATTTATAGTTAAACTTAATTTGTTGTACCAATTGCTCGGATTTACAAAAGTAGGGGTAGCGGGGACGCTTGCTTGAATAACGTATTCAAGACCTGCGCCCATAAAATAGTTGGTTGAAGACGCGCTTCCTTGATCTACTTGTCCCAAGGTACCAAACATTGAATAGTTGGTTGAGCTTGAGGAAGCAGTTCCTCCCGAGCCAAACCCATAATTCACCATTTTGTAAT
>CAZKYX010000020.1:0-18767 GCA_964557125.1 uncultured Gammaproteobacteria bacterium | reverse complement strand
GAGCTTGAGGAAGCAGTTCCTCCCGAGCCAAACCCATAATTCACCATTTTGTAATTGTCACTAGCTGGGGGATTAGATTGGGCTAACACCACAGGTGTTAGAATAACCCAATAAACAAATAATCCAATAATCAAATAAGCAAAATATTTCATCTTTTAATCATAGTAATGATAATAGAATAATACAATTTATTGATACATTAATTGATGATTTTGATATATTAATTAACCTATTGATGCATTCTAAATCTTGCAATTGTGACGTTGTTGTAATTGGTTTATTTGAGAATTTGTATATTTGTATATTCATTTAAATGGGTAAGTAGAATGTATTTAATCCAAAGAGTGGATGTAGATAGTCAAAGGTACATATTTGGCTAATTCCTCTTTTATTTGCAATGACTGCCATAAAGGCTTCTGCCAATGTAAGATCTAGAGAGTTATAGTTAATAACAGTTTTGAGAGTTGCTTTTGTTTCACTTTCGTCAGGATAAATGACGTTAATGTCAGACAAACTAACAATTCTTAGAAAGTCTTTGGCAAGCGATGGGCTCATTTTCTTATAAATAATGTCATACGTTTGATTGAGATTGACTGTATCTATATAGAGTAGGTATTCTTCCTCCGAAAAATAACGAAAATAGGCTGAGGCTTGGTTGTGTTTTTCATGCGCACGGTCAATAAAAGCGTATAAAGCGCTTGGTGAAATGTAGACTTTTTTTGAGTAAACTGCCATGTATTATGTAGTATGTATCATGTATTAGGTATTAGAATGACTACTTGTTGCACTTTTAATAAGACCATTTATTAGTTTGCTTACTATCACAGTCTGTGAGGCTATTTCACTGAAAAGTTCTTTAGAAATATAGCCTAAGTCACGGGCTATGAGAATCTGGTTTTGGACTTCAGTAAGGGAGCCGAGTGCATGATAGTAAAATTGCCTTTTTTCTAAATAAGTGTGTCTAGAAAAGCCCTCAGCTATGTTAGAGGATATCGAAACGGTTGCTCTCTGAATTTGATTTGTCAAACCAAAACGTTCTTCTAAAGGGAATTTTGAGGTAATTTTGTATATTGAAAGCACAAGTTTGTGAGCTTCCATCCATGCATTAAGGTCAGTGAATGATTTAATTTTTACTTTTTCCATACATACTACATGCTACTTAATACTTAATACTTAATACATTTACAGTTCAACAGTGGCCGCCCTTCCTTGCATTTTTAGCAACGGGTCGGCATTCGTGAACTTCTTAGACTGGGAAATGTTTTTTCTAAAAGGGGAAGAAGGATTTGTCTCCTGTCTTGGTGTAAATTCTTTTGAGAATGCTTGCAAATCACTTTCTTTTATTCTGACATTTCCGCCAACTTTAATTGCTTTTAGATTCCCTTCTTTGATGTACCTTCTGACAGTAAGATGGTGGACTTTTAAAATGAAAGCCGCTTGATTGACATTAAAAAGATTTTCCATGATTCTAAAATAGTTGCATTGTCAAATGGTTGCATGGTTTTGCGTTAACTATCTAACCATTTTAGCTATTTATACTTTAATCTTCCTTTTCACGAAATGTCAATATGCAATTATATGCAATTATATGCAATCTTATATAAAGTTTTCCTTTATTTGACTAGCCTCATTTGAACTGGTGTAATTATTGGATATTATATATGAGTCTGATCTGCCCAATCAAAGAAATCCTCTTGAATTTACTTAATTCTTTTTTGGGTGGTAAAGGAAATAAGAGGCTGGTTTTTGCCATAATTTCCATAGTTGTTTTCACGGTTTTTGGAATAGAGACTTTTTTAGCTTCAAAAGTTCAAGCGGCGACTGGTGTTAGGCACGTTATAAATTTCCAAGGAAAAGTTGTTAATTCAAATGGCACCAATGTTGCCGATGGTCTCTACAGGTTCCAGTTTAAAATTTACACAGTTAGCTCAGGTGGAGCTGCAGTCTGGACAGAGGATTGGGATAGTGGCAATAAAATTCAGGTTACAGGTGGAATTTTTCAAGCCCAACTTGGAACAGTAACAACACTGCCCGGAAGTATCGACTTTAATACAGACAATATCTATTTGGGAGTGACTTTTCATACAGATGGGGAGATGACCCCGAGGGTTCAATTTGCAACCGTTCCACAGGCATTTAATGCAGAGAAGGTAAATGGATTGACTGTAACGAATACCTCAGACTTGCCTTTTTCAAGCACAACAATCTTAAAAATTGCAAGTGGGAAAACAGTAGTTGTAAATGCGGGACTTACTTTTTCAGGAACAGACACCACGACATTTACATTCCCATCAACCGGAGGAAATGTTGTAACTGAGGATTTTGCTCAGACTTTGACGAATAAGACTATTGGCTCAACAGGTCTTACCTTTTCGGGAGCTTCAACTGATGTAACGACTGTGAGTAATGAAGACTTTACTTTTGCTCCGAATGGTTCTGGTGATTTAATACTGACCTCTGACTTCGATTCTGGTGTGAGTATTGGGTCTGTAAATAGCAACCCAGCACCTCTTTCCGTGACGGGCGGAATTGGGAATAACGCTGCGCTTATTGTAAATCAGCTGAATTCTGGAAATCTTTTTGCTGCATCTGCAGCAGGAGTTACAAAGTTTGAAATTACATCAACTGGTGCCATAACCTCGCAAGCTTATACCAATACCGGTGGGATTGTATACACAACTTCAACCGGTTTACTTTCGCAGACCGCCGGTGGAACAAATGGTAATTGTCTTACCTACACCGGTGGTCTTCCCGCCTGGGGTGCTTGTAGTGGAGATGGACTTTGGCGGAGCTTCCAAGGGGCAGTCTCCCCAGTGAATGATTCATTTGACTTACTTGTCGGATCTAACGCTACAACAAGCGCAAAATTTGCCATTATAGGGGTAAATAATGCCAGAGGTCTACAGACAGCATCTATTTCGGGAAATCTCGTTATGGACGCAGCAGGAAGTCTTCAAACAACCCTAAATCAAACTCTTACCATTGGTGGAGATACATCTGGAGATCTTCTTTTAAAGTCAAACAATGTCTTTGTATTACGTGCTCCGGGAACAGCAAATATTTTTGTAGGTTCTAATGCTGGAGTTGCAGGACTTTCTGGGACAAATAACGTTGTTTTAGGAGGAACAGCCGGAAATGCGCTGGCTGCTGGGAGTAGAAATACATTTATTGGTGATGGTGCAGGGCAGTCAAATAATGGCTCTGATAACACATTTGTTGGAAGAATAACAGGAAATGCAGCAGGTGCTGGGACTAACAATGCATTTTTTGGAACGAGCACTGGTACAAATAACCTAGGTGGTTCTTATAACACATTTATTGGTTATGGAGCGGGTAACGTAAATACGGAGGGGTTGTATAATACAATAGTTGGAACAAGTGCCGACCTTGTAGGAAACAGTCTTACCAACGCAAACGCATTTGGAACACAAGCGATAGTTGCCGCAAGCAATTCACTTGTTCTTGGAGGTACCGGTCTTTATGCAGTAAATGTTGGTATTGGAACTACAATACCCCTTTCAGCTCTCCATGTAAATGGTGGCAACAATGGCGGAAGAGCAGCAGTTATTTTCAATCAGACCGGAGTATCCAGTAATGACATTTTTGCTGCTTCGTCTTCTGGTACTACAAAGTTTGTTATAAAAAATGATGGTACAGCTTCAACAAGCGCCAGTTTTGTCATTGATGGTTCAGGTGCTTTACAAGCAACTCGAAACCAAACACTCACTTTAGGAGGTGGGACAACAGGCAGTATAAATATCTCCCCACTTAATGGGAGTGGAATTCTCAATTTGAATCTTGCTTCATCTAACGGATTGAAGATAAATGGTACTTCTGGGAGTACTCTTGCAAGCAGTAATTTATGTATAAGCGATGTTACCAACGGAATTGTGGTAGGCACAACCACTTGTGAAAGCGGTGGTTCATCCAATTGGGTTCTTTCTTCTTCGTTTGGAACACTTTCTCCAATCAACAATACCCTCGACCTCTTGTGGGGAGGGACAGCAACTCAGTCAGCAAAGTTTGCTGTACTTGGAATAGATGGTACTAATACACCAGTAGCATCTGTTTCAGCTACAACCGGAGCCAACGCAAATAAGGGCATATATATAAGCGGTGACGGAAGCATACAGAGTGTTCGTAATAACAATCTTGTATTGGGTGGAAATACTACCGGAAATATTCAATTTAGGCCTCTGAATAGTACAGGACTTGTCACATTGATTCACGGCGATTCGGGTACGGGGGGGCTTCAATTACAGACGAATGAAACAGACGCCACCACCAAAAATGCGCGTATTAAAATGGGTCATTTTACAAATTTGGAAGAACCCATCTCTATACTGGTAGGAAATAATAACGGAATTGATAACAACTTATTTTTTGGAGGCGGCTCGGGTACCGAAAATTCAGCAACTGACATCCACCTTATGACTGGGGCGACAAATACCACTCTTACTGGAACAACCCGCATGCACATAAGTCGACAAGGAAACATTGGAATTGGTGATAGCCAATATAATGCCCCGTCAAAACTATTTGTAATGGGTACGTATGGCGTTAGTCCCCTCGCTATATTCAGTGAAACAGGTACAAATGATATATTTATAGCTTCATCTGGGGGTACTACAAAATTCACTCTTAAAAATGATGGTACAGCTTCAACAAGCGCCAGTTTTGTCATTGATGGTTCAGGTGCTTTACAAGCAACTCGCAATCAAACACTCACGCTTGGAGGGGACAGTACCGGTAACATAGTCTTCAAGCCAGGAAATTCATCTGCTTCACTAAGTCTTTCATCGAATGGAGCAATTGGGGTGAACGGCTCATATGGTGTTTCTGGTCAATGTCTTATAACAAGCGGTTCCTCAGCTGCACCAAATTGGGCTGGGTGTAGCTCAGGAAGCAGTAGTAACTGGTGGACACTTCAAAGCGCGCAGGGCACGCTTTATCCGGTCAATACCACTCTTGACATGCTCTGGGGTGGAACTGCTACCGAATCAGCCACATTTAGGCTAACAGGTAATACAGCCGTGGCTGGTACAACTTCTGTTGCTTCTATTTCTGCAAATACTTCTTTTGCTGCATTTGTTATTGACCAAAGAGGAAGTGGCGATTTCTTTACAGCCTCCTCATCTGGACTCACAAAATTTACAATCACAAAAGAGGGTGGAATTTTAGCCTCATCTGGATTAACCATTAATAAATTAGGTTCACTCGATATAGTGAAGAGCACTTCAGGTAACAATCAAGTAGATTCCGATTTTGAGAGGACAGCCAATGGAACACCTGCAACGCTCACAAATCTTGATAATTCTGGTGGTGAAATTTCTCTCTCTTCAGGAACGGTGAGTGGGGATGGAACCATTACAACAGGAAGTCAACCTGTGCTTCCGGGAGCGGCAGGTGCCGGCGGACATTCAATTTTGGCTCAAAATGGGAAATATCTTGTTGTGCGTGGAGGTGCGACTACCCTTTATGTATATGACTCACTTGCGAATTCATTTACTACTTCATCGCAAGTCTTGAATAATGCAGCAGGAGCAGGTGCATTGTCTTTGCCTCGTTCAGATGGGAGATATCTTGTCCTTCATGGTGGAGCAGCCACAACCAATAGTATTGTTGATCCAACAGGTACCATGGCGGTTGGTGCAAGTGTTGCATCGGGAGCAATGAATGCAGGTACAAATGCATTCAGAAGACAAAACGGCCGTTATCTGATTCTTCGTGGCGGTGCTGCGGCAACCCAGCTTTGGGACCCTTCAGCGGCAGCTACAGCTTTTGTAACAGGGCCTAATCCAACTGGTACAATCGGCGCAGGGTCTTTAGTTCTAGCACGTCAAAATGGCACAGCGCTTGTAGTTATAGGTGGAGCTTCAGCAGTTACTAATATATATAATCCTTTCAACGGTACTATCACAAGCACCGTGCCAATCGGTTCTTTTGAAGTAGGGCCAAGTCTTCCAACGAATTGTGAAATTAATGGCGCAGGCTCAGTTGCTCTTCAGAAAGCTGATGGGAGATACATTATCCTCTCAAAAGCTGGTGTATCGGTAGAATATGATCCTGCAACAAACACCATGGGGCCATGTCAGGCGGTAGGTCCGGCTGCAGCTCTTGCAGATGGTGCGCATGCTATAAGGCTTCAAGACAGAAGGTTCTTAATTTTTCGGGGTTCTGGTACGACAAACGCTTATATTTACAACCCTGCTACTAATACGTATTCAACTCACGCAACATCAACGTCAACGCAAGGGGCAGGAGCACACAGTCTACAAAAAGCAGATGGTACATGGATGCTTATTGCAGGAGGTAGTACTACAACAAATGAGTTTGACTCGCAACTAGTCATGAGCGGCACATATACCTCAGAGGACATTAATACATCTGCCCTAAATCCATCTTCCACTCTTCATTACATTATTGGAGCTGAAGCTAACTTTACTGGAACAAGTAGCGCAACAACTGATATTCCACAGACTGGTGTTGAAATCTCTGTTAGAACAGCAGGTTCACAAGGCGGACTTTCGAGTGCAGTTGACATTCCCATTAGAAGGAGTGGAGAGTTAATTCGTTCTATTGATGGAAATTCTTGGGCACGGGTAACTGCCCAATTTACCAGACCGATTCCTCAAAGACTGTATGATGAGCGTAAGACGTACACCGGTAATGGGACAACTGTGTATATGCGGGATTACTTGAGTCCCACATTGTACGAGTACACCATTGATAACTCATCCGTTTTGACAAGGACGGCTTCGGATTTCAATAACTCACAAGGTCAGCAAGATCCAACAGAAGCATCGGCATCTGCTATAACTCGTCTGTTACCGATGAATGACAGGTTGGTTCTTCCTTGGGGAAATGTACCGGGGCAGACGCTTTTGGGTACAAACGGGCAAACTGGAGTATACGCAGGAAAGCCAGGACCTCATCCGACAACTCTTCAATATACGGGTGAAGGGACGCTCGTATTGCAACGTCCGGGGGGTATGTTTGCAATCATAGCAACGGGTTCTGCAAATATGCACTTATATGACCCTGCATCTTCAACCTTTACGGCTCAGAGTGGTGCCGGAAATATCCCAACTGCTTCAGTTGGGTCAGGTTCTGCTTCATTAAAGCTTCCTGATGGGAGATTTCTAGTTATTTTAGGAAATGCTACAAGAACTACCAATATTTATGACCCAAATGCAGCATCAGGTTCACGATTTGTGCAGGGGCCGAATATGTCAAGCATTATTGCACTCGGTGCATTCATTATTCCGAATACGGATGGTACGTATACCATTATGCATGGTGGTGGTCAGACCTCCTCAACACTTTTCAATCCATTTACTGACCTTACGCTGCCCCCAGGATATAACTTGCCGGGTGGACCAACCACTGTTCTCACCACACCAATTGACTGTGGAGCATGGGCAATACCTCTTCAAGGACCAAATGCAGGTATGTATAAAGTATTTGTGGGTAGAAACATTGGGGCAACCGGTTCAACTGCCACTATGAATTATGATGCAAGGGCTAAGGTATTTACTCAAGGGCTGGCCTTAACTACCGCCCATGGTTGTGGTTCAATGGCATTTCAACGTCAAGACGGGTATTGGGTATCACTAACTGCAAGTGGAGGTACAAATGGCATGCCCCAAGCAACAACAAATATACATAATCCCTTTGGTGTTGGAAATACTGCCGCAAACAGCTCAATTGCTGGACCTGCTTTGTCGGCTTCTGTAGGAAGGGGCGCTACTGTAATCCCAAGGCCTGACGGTACATTTCTTATCATTCATGGTCAGCAAGGACAAGCTCCAACTTCGACAACCACAGTATATCAGTCATGGTTATCTACTTTTGGTGTAGGTGCACCAATCGGATCTACGGTTACAGGACCGGCAATGAATGATGTAGTTGGAGCAGGAGCAACAGTATTTCAGCGCCAAGACGGGAAATGGATAATACTCAATGGCGGGCACGTCGGGAGTAATATTGTTAACATATACGATGCAGGATGGTATTCTGACGGGCAATACCTTTCAGGTCAAATGTATGCACCTCAGCTGACTCCAGACTCAGTAATTACTTGGAAAAAAAGCTTAGATAACTATATTGGGTTTGAGGTGAGGACGGCTACTACAAGAGAAGCATTGCTTTCAAAAAGCTACAATTCCATAAGCCGGTCAGGAGACGTAATTGGGGCAACAGCTGGTGACAAGTGGGTGCAAGTGCAAATAAATTTCTCCCGTCAATTCAATGGATTTGCCGATGGGACGAGGGGCGATATTTGGTTTTCGGGGGGTGCTCGACCGTACCTGAATTATCCAACTCCGACACTTTTTGAATACAAAATTTCAAATGATACTGACCTGCTTACCTTGAAGAGCAATGGTTCTAACGCATTTCGAGTGAGCGAAGACGGTTCTGTATTTGTTGGTCAGCAGGGTGGATTTTATACCGGTGGAGCTGATTTGGCAGAAAATTATTCTTCAAAAGAGACACTTGTAGCCGGAGAGGTCGTACAAATTGATGCTGCAGCAGGCAATCACCACGTAAAGCGTTCAACGAATCAATATCAAAGCAGTATGCTGGGTGTGGTATCAACAGAACCGGGATTTGTAGCCGGTGCATATACTGAGGATTCTGCCCCAATAGCTCTTGTTGGAAGAGTACCAGTAAAAATAAGTACAGAAAATGGTCCAATTCGTGAAGGTGATGCACTTACTTCTGCTTCAATCCCCGGCTATGCAATGAAGGCAACGGTAGGAGGAAGAGTTCTTGGACGTGCCCTAGAGTCATTTAACGAAACAACCTCAGAACAGTGTCCGACTATCGGAATGGGAGCTGTTGAGACAACGAAATGTGGAAGCATTATGGTGTTTGTAAACCTTGTTGACTACAACGGTCAGTCAGTAAGTGTTGCAATGACCGAGCAGGGTTATGAGTTAGATGAAAATGAACTACCACTCATAGCAGGGCTTGATTTTGCCAAAGGAACTGTCGCGCGCAATCAACAGGAGGTGCTTGGGTTCTTGCAGACTCAAAAAGATATGGGTCAGGGAATCTTTACTGACCACATTGCGGCAACTCAAGACGTAATTAGTCCAACTATCATTACAGACCTTCTTATTGCAAAGAAGATTCGTGCTGAATCCATTGAAGGTCTTGAAATATTGACTAACAATATAGAACAACTCTCAAATAGAGTTGCAAGTGGTTCAGCTATTACCAATTTTGCAGATAGACTCGATACATTACAAAGTGAACATCTTGGAATGACAGAGCAAATGGCTTCACTTTCAGCTTCACTTGAAAAGATGAAAGCAATTAACCTCCTCAGTTTTGTTGCAAAGAGTACTGAGTCCTCAGACCTCATAATGGTTAATAATTTCGCTTCATACGGTACAACAACGCTTTCACAAGTATCTGTTATGGATACTCTTTCAATTGGAGGCGCAATGACACTTGGAGCCACATCTATAGATACTTTGGGTGAAGATCTTGAACTGCAGCCAATGCGTCAAGGAGGAGTCAGCTTCCTAGGCGGGCTTATTACCTTTAATGTTGATGGGCAGGTTACATTTGCCGAGAATGTAACATTTGAGAAGGATGTAACTATCAAAGGAGTACTTTCGGCTACATCAGTTAGCTCTACAGAACTGCTTTTGGGCAGTAGTGAGGTAAAACTGCTCAGTAATGGTACGGTTGAAGCAACAGGAGCTGCTGGTCTAGTTACGCTCAAGAAGAATACCCGAGAAATAACGATAGTTAACCCTCTTGTTAAAGAGACTTCACTCATTTTTATAACCCCCAAAACTCGTACAAAACAGCCCCTATATCTCGTTGAACAGATGGAAGCCGATATCGATAACGATATTCAATCATCATTTACCGTTGGCGTTGATACAGACCTTGATGCAGATGTGAAATTCAATTATCTCATCGTTAACTGACGATGATAAGTGTGAATTTTTAATTTGAAATTTTTAATTTTTAATCAAATACAAATAAAAAAATGAATAAAACAGAGAAAATTTATGACTTAGAGGAAAGAACGGCTGTATTTGCTGAAAAAGTCATAGAGGTCTGCAAAGAGGTAAAGAAGGATGTAATTACGAACCCAATAATTAGCCAGTTGGTACGAGCGTCCACAAGTATCGGTGCTAACTACTGTGAAGCAAATGGTGCATCTTCTAAGCGGGACTTCGTCAACAAGATACACATATGCAAGAAAGAAGCTAAGGAAACCATGTATTGGTTAAGGATATTGGGTACTACTGATGAAGCTTCGAAGGAAAAATGTCAGCAACTATGGAGAGAAGCCCACGAATTGGCACTTATATTTGGAAAAATAGCTGCCAGTTCTAAATTAAGTAATTAAAAATTAAACATTTTGGATTTAAAAATTGATTAAAAATTATAAATTAAAAATTTGAATTTTAAGATATATGAATACAATTAACCATTTGACATCAATCATTAGTCATATATCTTGTTCGCCCTGTGGGCGAAGAAAGGGGGTGAAGAATTGTGGCCAAATTAGCTGTTAAAAAAGTAAAGAAGCAAGTTAAGCTGTTTGTCTATTTCCTGCAAGCATCATATACAGGATAAATAGGTAGTAGGGGTTAGTGAGTAGTTGGTAGTAATACAGAGGACTGTTAGTTTTGCCTCTTTTTTCTTCGGACACTCGGTTGCTCCATTTGCGCGTAGTACTTTGCATTTCTCTAACTACAACCTACAACCTACAACCTAAAACCTATCATGAAAGACTGCCCGGAAATAGAGCAATTAGTCTTGCGTCTGGTTGAGAGTGACGTAGTGGACTATTACCGTCAGAAAACGGTGAGTTTTGATGAGGAGATAACAACCTTTCGACTGTTCTCCGAAGGGAGAATAGTAACAGATAAGCTACTTAACTAGAGCTTGGGTGTTTTTACGGTTGTTTTCCTAAACTAGAATCAAAAGACCTAGTCATCCTGAATTTATTTCAGGATCTAATGTCATTGAGGACCTAGTTTTGAAAAACATGTAGCGTAAAACATCATAGCGCTTTCGTTCTTAAAGCTTGGTTTTGTTTTCTCAAAAAAGTATTAACGTACTTTTGTTTTTTTGGCCTTGGAAATCTCTTTTCCAAGCCTTTTGCCGTGCAAATAGATTCATTGACTTCTCAACCTCCTAGTACTATATTCATAATAATTCTTTATAAATATGAGAAAGCAGATATTCATTTTTTGCGCGGTATTTTTTGTTCTTGGTGCTCTCGTAGGTAAATTTGTATGGGGAGCGCCTGTTGCAAAAGAAAGGGAAGATGCTCTCGATGATGAACTTACCGAAGTTAGGGAAAGTGGATACAAGTATATAAGTCCTTTATTGGAATGTGAGACAGGTAAAGACACATATCGTTTGAATGGGCTCAACGTTTTACAAAAAGAGGTAGCAGATGTGATAGGAAAGGAAAAAGAAAGCGGAAGTATAGTGGATGCAGCGGTATATTTCAGAGACTTGAACAATGGTCCGTGGTTTGGAGTAAATGAGCATATGGCATTTTCACCTGCGAGCCTTCTTAAGCTTCCTGTTATGATGGCTTATTATAAGAAGGCTGAGAGTGATAGTGAATTACTTAGTAAAAAAGTTAAGTATACTGAGGATTATATATTACTAGACCAATCGATAACTCCGACGAATTTCATAAGGAAGGGTAGTGAATACACAATAGAAGACTTGATAGTGCGAATGATGGTTTACTCTGATAATGCGGCTCTTTCTATTCTTGAAGAAAATATTGAACCTGCGCGTATTGACGAAATTACGTTAGATTTAGGAGTTGAAACAGCGACAGAGCAAAGTCCAGAGGATTTTATGAGCGTAAAGGGGTATGCTGGACTATTTCGAATTCTCTACAATGCATCGTATATTAAGAAGGATTTTTCAGAAAGGACACTTGAGATATTGAGCCAATCTGAGTTCCGCAAGGGACTCATTGCTGGTGTCCCGAAGGGAATACCCGTCGCCCACAAATTTGGGGAAAGAACTTTGCCCAATAATATTGTGCAACTTCACGATTGCGGTATTGTGTATAGGAAGAATAATCCTTACCTTTTATGCATTATGACAAGAGGCAGCAGCTTTGAAAACTTGGAAAACGCTATTTCAAAAATATCTGCCGTTACCTATGATGGTTTGGAGAAGAGAGCAAGTCAGCTTACTCCTTGACCGTTTCTTCTTATTGCGTAATACTTAGAGAGGAAAGTAATATTTTACAAAGTTTCTTAACAATGAAAAAAGCTGCCACAAAAAAAGTCACGAGACTTAAAAGCACACCAAAAAAAAGTCCAGAAAAGATAAGTGAGAGCGTGTTAGAAGTACAAGAGGAAAAAAGTACGCCTCAGGTAGAATCTTTTGACAAGAAAAAGGAAGCAATTTCAGCTGTTGATAATGCTATTGCACAACTCGAACATGATTCGCCTCCGGAAGACAAAATCCTTGACAGTGAGGTAATCCCAGCTCAAACAAGTGAGGAGCCTGATATTTCAACCCAACCAGTGACATCAGAACCTGAAGTAGATGAATTCGAGGCAAAAAAGCCTAAAATGTTCTCAAGTCCAGAAGAACAGCTGCCGAAAGTTGAAAAAAACAACAAAAAATTATTTGTATTGGGGGCTGTTGTATTTATCGTTACCGTTGTTGTTACCGCCGGGGTCGGGTTTGCTATTCTGCAGTCAACAAGCAGTGCGCAAAAGGAGAAGGTGAAGGAACAATCAACTCAGGTGGTTGTACCGACAGTGGAGCCTACTGTTGCCTTATTACAGCGAGAAGACTGGGTATTTGAAGTTCTGAATGGAAGCGGTAAATCCGGAGAAGCTGCCCGAGCTAGAACCAAGCTTGAGGCACTTGGATATGAAGTTGCTAGCGTGGGAAATGCGCAAGAAAATGTATCTACAACGCAAGTTTTTGTACCGGAAGGAGCACCTGATACAACCGAACTCTTTAAAGACTTGGAGAAAGACTTTGGAAAACTTACTGTTGCGGGTGTATTAGAAGATTCAAAGGCCACCATCAGAATTGTTCTTGGGTCTGAGTAGTTTTTCACATTGATTTCTCAAGAAAAAAGTTCTGGACATGAAATTTGGGTTGATGCTACAATGGTAAAGTATGACAAAAGCTGCCCGCAAAAAACAGTCCTTTTTTCAGTCTGAGACCGAAGAAAAAGTCAAAAAAATAGAGAAGGAAGAAAAGGTTCAGGAAAAAGAAGCAGAGATTTCACTGGTCGAAAGCCTTGAGCAGATTGAGGGTGATACAGCTAAGAAAAGATTTAAATTCTCCATGAAAAACTCTCGTAAATTAATATACGTTCTATTTTTTGTTGTGTTGGGAATAACAATTGGTGCATCAATCTTCTTTTATATGAAGTACGATGAGTCACGAAAAGCAGCTCAGACAGGAGATACTCCACAAAATGCTAAGGAAACCCAGAAGCTGCTTGATAAGGTGGGAAAGCTTATTCAACTTCCAAAAGGTGAGACGCCAACAGTTGCGACAGTAACAAACTTTGAGAAGCTTGTCGATCAACCATTCTTTAGGAATGCAAAGAATGGAGACAGGGTAATTATTTATGGAAGCACGCAAATGGCATATTTGTATCGCCCAACAGACAACATGCTTATTAACGTTGCGCCAATTAATGTAAATCCGGAACAATCTCCCGCGGAGCCGCGCCCTCTGGGTGACACCTTAAATTCAACCTCACCAACTCCAGAAGTATTAATTACTCCAAGCGTTACACCAACGCCTACAAAAGGACAAGAAATAGACGTTATTATATTGAATGGGACCACAAAAGTTGGGCTAACAAAGACTGCCGAGGCTAATATCAAGGCAAAGAATAATGCGATTACGGTAGTTGACAGGGACAATGCAAAGTCTTCAGATTACGATACAACGGTTGTAATTGATACTGGGGGTGGGAAGGTAAAAGCAGATGCAATTGCCAAGCTTGTCGGTGGTAAGGTCTCAGCATTGCCCGCAGCTGAGTTAAAACCATCCAATGCTGATGTTCTTGTCATTCTCGGAACTGATTATAAATAGTAATTAACAATTAACATTTAACAATTTACAGTTAACCATTCAGTATTAATCCTTATCCATTTCCTTTGCGTGTCGAATGTATCCTGCCCAGAGAATAAGATTAAGAATAGAAATAGCTACAAAAGGAGAAACTTTCAAGAATCCAAATTCTATTCCAAGTAGTATTTCCAATACCAATGTTACTAGCATAAAGCCTTCAAATAAAGAGCCGAGTAGAAAGCGTATATACCAGTGAATAGTCGCAAATATATGGGTTTTTGGTTTTGCGAGCGCAGTCATTTGAAGTAAAATGCTCTTTTTTGTTTCACTTTCAGAAATACTTTTTGAAAGATTTCTAAAGCCCTTTTTTGAAAGAGATATTTTTGCAGAATGCTGGGGTGCTTTTGAGTAAAATTCGCCAAACTGATTGGTAGATACATGAGCAAAGATTTTGCCAGCTGTAGATGTTATATATACCATTGCGTGTTGTAGAGGTTTTTGGGTCGATGCATCAATTACTTTTCCCTGAACGATATCCTTGTATTCAATTTTCTTCAAAACAAACATAATATGGTATAGCGCATACCAGCCAAGTAGCAAGAAGGGAATTGAAAAACGGCTTGATGAAGACAGAAGCGTAATAAAGACAAAAGCAGAGAGTGTTGTGACTGCCATTAATTCAAAGAAGCGAATCGAAATACGTAAATTATGGGTAAATTGACGTGTAGCATGAAGTATATCGTCTATTGTTTGTGAGTATTTTTGAAATAGAAAGCTGATTCTAAAAGGTAATTTTTTGAGCTCGATAAAGGGGTAGACTTCTCCTGCATCTGCTCCAATTATAAATTGCACTGTTTTGCTTTCGAATCCAATTGCCTCAATGTCAGCTCTGTATTGTCCCTGCGGTAGCACAAGTGGTACGCTTCCATCGGGCTCTGTGTGACTGGGATTTTTTATCGCTAGTACACTTGGAGAGAGTAGCTCATATACTTTAAGACGCGGGTTGTAGTAGTAAATCGTTATTTCTGCATTTTCTACTCCTTTTTTATTGTCACTTCTGACAATCGTCATGGGTTGTGTCACAATCAGACGGGCGAGTGGTTGCTCTATGACATTGCCGTAATAGTCACTCACTTTCATAACGAGCTGATAGGTTCCAGCAGTATTTTTTGAATTTAGCCTTCCAAAATATTGGCCATTCGTTATTTCTGCAATTGAGACAGTATCAGAGTTCGGTTCAAATTCAGAAGTGTTATCGATTCCAAGCACCTTATCGCCCCGAATAATTGCTTCAATGCTTTTTATTTGCTCACTATCGTTAACAATGAATTTAAAGCTGTACGGAGTGTTTATTGGAATGACAACCGTATTAACCAGATTTGTTGGTTGAGTAACACCCCTATACGCATCAAAAAGAATTAGATCTCCACTATAAATAAGAACAGAATCAGTTTTAATAGTGGGGGGCGTAGATGATTTTGCGGTTCTAAAGGAAAAGAATTCAGATGTGACTCGTTTGCCATTCGAAGTAGCTTCTACTTTGAAAAAATAAGTGGTATCAGGAGTTAGCTTGTCCAAAACTAATAGATGTTGATTTGAGCTTGTGGTGCCTGACACTTTCTTGTTCAAGTTTTTCAAGTCTGTTCCGTAAGAGAGGGCAACAGTTGCAGCTTTATTGGTTTTGACAAAGATGGCAGCTTGAGATGAACTGATACTTCTTACCTCAATAGTGATGATTTTTAACTCTTCTGAGGACGTCTCTGATTGGTTATCAGATCTTCCGTCAGACCTACCATCAGACCTTCCATCGCCAGGGCCGCCCACATTTTGGTGCTGTGTTGGTGTTGGTGTTGCTCCAAAATTGTACTGATAGGTGGAGGTGACGTCAGAATCAGACGTAACTGTGCCAGGTCCCTGAACTCTCCCGCTTACGGTAAAATCAACAGGAAGACTCCCGGTGTATGAAGCATTTGTTTTGAGTTGAAACGTAACAGTCTGTCCACTCGTGGTACCGGGAAATGCTGATATAGTCCAGCTGATAGTTCTATTCGTAATATCAACGACCGGAGGAGTGCTATTGTATCCATTTGAAGCGCTCCCCACAACATAATCAAGGACTGCAACGGTTGGAGTTCCCGAGCCTTGAATAGTACCAAGACTCCAACTAGCTTCAACGACAATATTTGTTGCATGTGAGAGGGTCGTGCCATAGGTAAGCGTGTAGTCAAGAGTCGTATTTTGCGGAAATGTGGTATTTGCAGGAGAGGTTAGCTCCATAAGAGCTTGATAGTCAGTTGGTTGCGCAGGAACGGTAGCTGTGACGCTAATTTGGTCGTTTGAAACGATAGACAAGCCATAGACAATTGAATCAATTGTTGTATTTCCGGCAGTTCTTGTTCTAATAGTTCCTTCAAGGTCGTTTCCGGCACTTCCTGTTGTGAGGGTGCTTGTGCCCGAAAAATTGAAGCAGTAAAGAGTGCTTGTAGACAAATTACTACTTGGGAAAGTGACTATTTGACCATTCACAGCCGTTGCCGTGCCAATACTGGGCCATGCTGTACCTCCGCTCGGCAAGTCAGATGTGGTCACCGTCCAATTTGAAGCTGTAGAGTTGACGGTGAAGGTCGTGGGAAATATTACTTGCACTGAGGTTTCGGTACCATTGTCAGATGAAGGCGTTTGAGCACATACAGTTCCTCCGGTTGTCGTAATTGCCTTTTGCCTCTCAAGCCTTACAAAGGCTGGTGTCAATTCTCCTGCATGTGCCATGAAAGGTACAAATTGAAAGTAAAAAGTAAATAAAACCAGAAGCTGGATAAGAGCAGAGAATCGTTTCATATCTATAAGTATTAGCTAAATAGAATAAAGAATCAAGAATTATGTATTAAGGAATCTTTTTTTGTCTAAAACCTAAAACCCGCCGGGCAGAGCCCTCTGGGCAGCGCCCGCAACCCGAAACCCAATATTCTTGACAGAAAAATTACTATTCCTGCATAATGGTAAATATGCCCAAGAAAAAAGAAGTAGAAGTTAGAAAGGCGATACCAACAAAATTGATAGCGGGTATAGTGGTGCTGTCTGTTCTTGTTGGAGCAGGGGGGACATTTAGTTTTTTTCTCGTCAAAGGTCAAGTGTTGGGTGAAAAAACCGCAAAGCTGACTCCTGAAAAGGAAGTGGCAGAGGTTGTAGCTAAAGTAGGTGCAATCGCTGTTTTGCCCTCAGATACACCACAAGTTGCAACCGTAACAGACGTTAGCAAGCTGTCAGCCCAGCCTTTTTTTAAAAATGCACAAAATGGAGACAAGGTGCTTATATACGCAGGATATAAGAAAGCAGTATTGTATAGACCAAGTGCCAATAAGATAGTTGAGATGGGACCAGTTACGGCAAATCCAACCCCTACGGTTACTGCAACTGTTACGCCTGCAAAAACAGTTAAAAAAGACCCCGCGAAGACATCTTACAAGACCCCAACACCCAAGAAGTAAGTATTTAGTATCAAGTATATTGTATATAGTATTCCGAAAATTTGAGCTTAATTCATATTAAATACCATATACTATATACTGTATACAGCTCATAGTTTATAGCTGCCTCCCATAGTATGTTTTATGCACAAGTTGTCCACAGGCCTAAAGTAGTAGAGTTAAGTGGCACATTCTAGGTATAAATTGATATTATAGGTTCTTAACCGGAGTTAAACAAAGGTGTTTTTTGTAAATTCTATTGAGTTTTGTATATAATGCATGCATGACGCAGGAAAGAAGTCTGCCAAACGCAGAAGCGCTTATCCAGAAAAAAAGAACTGCCCGTCAAATGTTTACCAATTCGCTCCTTCTTGGCTATAAAAAAGAGCTCTATGCCATTGAAACTGTAGCTGATTCTCCACTTTCAGATTTTTATTATATTGTTAATGCTTACGATAATTTAGGAATTGCTGTTAAGTACGAAAATACTCATAATGCTGCACATAATTTTGACGCAGGTATTGTAGCTGGAATACAATTGTTTGCAGAGTCACAAGTTGTTCTTAACAGATTGATGGATGTCAAAATTCTTACTGGGCCAAAAATATCAGTCGCACAAACGGTGCCTATCACAAAGAATTACGAAAAAGGTTGGGAACAGATAGAAGATATTTTTTTCTATAGTCAGAACGAAGCTTATAAGGCATATCTCAGAGGCCAAGTTGAGGGGTGGGGCAAGATTTTAGAGCTTATGTCAGGTAAGAATGCGCCGCTTTCACTTTTCCGCGAAGACTTATTGAAAAGTACTGGAAAGTATAGAAATGGTAAAGGCGGGTACACACTACCTACTGGGATTGTTGGCATTGAAGCGGAATATGAATATTTTCCAGATATTTCTATTCCGACAGTTACTTTTCAGATCGCCCCAATTTTATAACTCAGCTTCCTATTTTGACTCAAATCTAGTAAAATATCACTTGTTGCTGGAGTGACGGAGCGGTCAATCGTAACAGACTGTAAATCTGTCGCCCGTACGGGCTACATAGGTTCGAATCCTATCTCCAGCACAGATTCCACTCTGGAGACAAGATTTTCTTATCTCCAGCACATATCCTACCTACTACAACCTACAACCTATCACCTACGCCGCTATGAAATAGCTAGTCCTCTTGGAGGACAACCTAATTTAAAGACTCATAGTTTAATTTTGAATCCATTCGGAGTATAATTCTCTTCAGTAAT
>CAZKYX010000019.1:0-23686 GCA_964557125.1 uncultured Gammaproteobacteria bacterium | reverse complement strand
AAACCTATTTAATAATCTTCGGTCGGCTTGTCATTCGTGCAGCTTTTGCTGCCTCAGCTTCTTCTTTGTGTTTTTTCCAAGCTGCAGCTTTCTTGTCTCTTTCATCCTGACATTCTTTATTAGAACAAATGTATGTTCTTGAAGTAACAGGATAAATGCTCTTATCCAAAAGTTCTGTTTTCTCCTCAGTAAGGATGAGTGGCGAACCGCAAGTACTGCAGGGAAGATCTGTTAATTCATTTTTCTGAGTTGCTTTCAAAGTGAGTAAATTATAGCACAAATGAGGCAAAAAGGCAAGACGCTGAAAAGCGAGTTGCATATGGCAAATATCTTATAGCAAAAAGGTTTTTACCACACCAAAACCTAAAACCTAAAACCTAATCGTACTCAAACCAACTCAATATAACTTAATTACTATAGACCATATTCATCGTCACAAAACCTCATCCTATAGTTGACTTTATGGCTTAACTATGGTATAAACAACACTTCGTAATAATTACTATGAGTTATTTATCAAATTCTGAATTTCTAACCGTGCAGGAAGTCGCGGAATTTTTGCGTTTATCCGTTCTCACTATTTACAAGTACATTCGCGAAGAAAAACTTCAAGCTATAGAGTTTGGAGGTCATTATCGTGTTCAAAAAGACTCTCTGAACGAATTTATTGAGTTGCACAAAGTAGGACATTAATTATGAATAAGCATTATAAAAGAGAATTATCAGTAGTTATACCAGCATATAATGAGGCTGGAACTATTCGCGAGCTCGTAAAGAGACTGTCTACTTCTTTAAGAGATAAGGAATTTACATTTGAAATTATTGTAGTTGATGATAATTCAACTGATCTGACTCCTTATTTAATAAACCTTCTTATGTCCGATTATCCTCTTCAATACGTTAAAAAGATTGGCAAAAAAGGCAAGGCATACTCTTTGGTACAAGGATTTGCAAATGCCAAATACGAAAACTTAGCTTTCATTGACGCAGATCTTCAATACTCACCCGAAGAAATTGTAGGAATGGCCCTAAAACTTGATAATGCTGACGTCGTTGTTGCCAATCGCAAAAAATACGAAGATAGTTTTTATAGAAAAATTCTTAGCAGAACATTTAGGCATGGATTTGGTAAATTACTCTTCGGATTGGACGTTGATATTCAGTCCGGACTCAAAGTTTTTAGAAAAGAAGTCATCCAAACAGTTGCTTTCTCTCCAATGTCGTCTTGGACGTTTGATCTTGAATTTCTCCATAGAGCCAATGAAGCAGGCTATAAAATTTTAAGTCACAATATTTCATTTTTACCTAGAAAAAAAGGTAATTCTCACGTAAGTATTCTTGGTACAGCACTTGAAATTGGTGCTCAGACTCTTAAGCTTAGACTCAAGAAAGTGGGACCACAGCATGTTATTCCACAATTGTCATCATCCATGAAAGGTGCAGGCGTAAGGTTCAAAAAGAAGAATTATGTTACTCATACTACTTTAAATTATAAAGATAGTTCAATTAATACTTTTACATTCTTTCAAAGGGGTGCAATATATGCAGCTTCATTTGTTATTCTGACCGGCTTTCTAATCAATTTTATGTTGACTCTAGGAGTAATAATCGCTTTGATGAGTTTTATCTATGTAACCGACACAGTATTCAATCTTTACATAGTTCTTAAGAGTCTACACCAACCACAAGAACTGACAGTCACGGATAAATTACTTAAAACTCTCGAAAATAAGGAACTCCCAATATATTCAATACTGTGTCCACTTTATAAAGAGTCTCACATAATTCCTCAATTCCTTAACTCTATTTCAAAGTTAGAATGGCCAAAAAGCAGACTTGATGTAATGCTTCTTCTTGAAGAGGACGATAAAACCTCAATAGAGGCTACCAAGAAAATGAATTTACCCGCTTGGGTAAGAGTAATTGTTGTGCCACACTCACAGCCAAAAACGAAGCCTAAAGCCTGTAATTATGGTCTTGCATTTGCAAAAGGAGAATATCTGGTTGTCTATGATGCAGAAGACATGCCGGATGTAATGCAGCTTAAAAAGGCGTATGCAATTTTTCAAACGGTAAAAAGTGACGTTGTTTGTCTTCAAGCAAAATTAAATTATTACAATCCATATCAAAATCTTTTAACGCGCTTTTTTACAGCTGAGTATTCACTATGGTTTGACATTACTCTTACTGGTCTGCAGTCTATCGACACCAGTATTCCACTTGGCGGAACGTCAAATCATTTTAGGACAATTGATCTGACAAGGCTTCAAGGTTGGGATCCATTTAACGTGACAGAAGACGCAGACCTTGGAATGAGACTATTTAAAGCAGGCTATAAGACAGCAATTATTGATTCCGTGACATTGGAAGAGGCTAACTCAAAATGGGGAAACTGGTTGAGACAGCGCTCACGGTGGATAAAGGGCTACATGCAAACGTACCTAGTCCATACCAGAAAATCGGCTAAATTTGCTAAAGAACACGGGAAGCATTTTCCCATTTTCCACCTAATAATTGGAGGGAAAATTGCGTTTATTCTAATAAATCCGTTCCTTTGGTTGGCTACAATTTCGTATTTCACACTCTATGGACTCGTTGGTCCAGCAATTGAAAGCTTATACCCCTCGATTGTTTTTTACATGGCTGCAACGTCTTTGGTTTTTGGGAATTTCCTATTCATGTATTACTACATGATTGGGGCAATGAAAAGAAATCAATATAGCCTAATAAAGTATACGTTCCTTATTCCTATCTATTGGATAGCAATAAGTATGGCTGGGTTTATCGCCCTTTATCAATTATTTTTCAAACCTCATTATTGGGAAAAAACTGTTCACGGACTTCATTTGGTACGCCGAAAAAAACACAATTATGACAATTTCAATATACCTAAATTAATTTTAAAACCCGTCAAATACGCTGTTTCAATTATTTTCTAGTATGAAACTTATTTCAAAATTATTAAAAAGTGACTCCATGAAGGTCAAAGGAGCCTTACTAATCGTTGCAACTGTTTTTGCAAATTTCTTCAATCTTGTCTATAACGCTTATTTAGGCAGAGCAATAAGTATCGAAGATTTTGCCCTAATAAGTGCTTTGGGAGGAATGCTTGGACTTGCGGACTTACCAATTAATGCTTTGGGGAGAAGTGTTACTCACAAGAGCGCATTTCTGTTAGGAAAATACAAAAAACCAGTAAATAGCTTTTTGTTACACATCAGAAAGAGAGCTACCGTAGTGTCTCTTGCCATAACTACTATTTGGCTAATATCAATACCTATGCTACGAAACTTTTTTCAGACGGACAGTGCCTTACCATTTCTTGCAATTTCACCCATATGGATACTTGGCATTCTTTCAGCTGTGGATGGAGGATATATAAAAGGAAACTTAAAATTCGGACATCTAGCAGCAATTGGAATAGTTGATTCTTTTATTCGATTATTTACTGTATTTGTTTTGGCGCAGACAGGCAATGGACATTATGTTTATATTGCTTTGCCAGTTTCAGCACTGGTAACCTTTTTACTAGTTAGAGTGTTTGCCCAAAAGCTTAGCAACGAGCATGCAAGTACAACTGATGTTACTAGCAATTCATTTCCGTACAAATTCTTCATAGCAAGCGCTTTAACAAGAGCATCGGCAACTATTTATCTGACCTTCGACATACTTTTAGCCAAACACTTTTTACCTGTTGAGCAAGCCGGTCAATATGCCCTCCTTTCACTAACCGGAAAAATGGTTTACTTTGCTGGAAGCCTTTTTTCCCAATTCATTCTGCCAATTGTAAGTCATGGTGAGGGAGCGGGTAAAGATTCCAATCACACATTTCTTAAGTTGTTATTGGGGACATTCATTTCTAGTTTTACAGCATTTATAATAATAGGCTTGCTCGGATTTATTACGATGCCGATAATTTTTGGCTCAAATGTAGATTCGATATTACCTTTAATACCTTGGTATGCTGCTGCGATGGTTGCTTTTACAGTTGCAACCAACATAGCAGCTTATCATCAAATAAAAGGGCAACACATATTGCCTGCTATTAGTTTTCTTCTGGCAATACTACAGGTCATATTAATAGCTCTTTTCCATTCTAATGTTTTTGACATAGCAATAGTTATGATTGGGCTTGGTTTTACCAGCCTATTTATAATTGGTATTACTCATATTCTTTATGGTCGTTTCGTTGCTATTTATAATAATTTAAAAGATTTCCTTGACATCTTCTCTTCGAACAAATTCGACACATCTTTAAAAGGTCTCAATATACTTATTTATAACTGGAGAGATTCAAGGCATGTATGGGCTGGAGGAGCAGAAGTATATGTTGAAGAATTGGCAAAGAGATGGGTTAAGCAGGGTAATTCAGTAACAATTTTTTGTGGAAATGACGGTAAAAGTAGAAGAAACGAAAAGTTAAATGGAATTAATATTGTAAGACGCGGGGGCTTTTTTACGGTATACATTTGGGCAGCGATATACTATCTAATCAAATTTAGAAATCGTTATGATGTGATTGTAGATTCCGAGAATGGGATACCATTCTTTTCGCCTTTATTTTCTACAAAACCTGTAATTTTGTTAATACATCATGTTCATCAAGAAATATTTCTAGAGCAGCTTAAATTTCCGCTTTCTCATATAGCTAAATTCACAGAAGGAAAAATCATGCCTTTTCTTTATAGGAATAGACAAGTTATTACTGTGTCTGACTCTTCGAAGAACGAGATTATAAAAGCAAATATCGCTAGTGAAAGTAATATACGGATAATTAATCCTGGAATAGACATGCCAATCTCAAGGGTTGCAAAGACGAAAACACCTACTTTTATTTACCTAGGAAGACTAAAACCCTATAAAAATGTAGATGTTGCTATTAAATCATTTTCAAAACTAGTAAAAAATTATCCAAAAGCAACTCTGTCAATAGTTGGTGAAGGTGAATCACTAACACCTCTTAGAAATTTAACTAATAAGCTCAATCTTGGCAAGCAGGTTACTTTCTGGGGAAAGGTGTCAAACAAAAAGAAAGTAAAATTACTATCTCAAAGCTGGGTTGCCTTACAACCCTCCTCAGTAGAAGGCTGGGGGATAACGGTTCTTGAAGCCAATGCTTGTGGCACTCCAGTCATTGCCTCAGATGTTAATGGGTTGAAGGATTCTATATTGGATAGTAGAACGGGCCTGTTGGTCCCACTTAAAAGTGTCAATGCTTTAAGTAATGCCATGGAGCATATGCTGCTTAATGAAAAGAAAAGAAAAATACTGACTAAAAATGCACTGGTATGGTCAAAGCAATTTAGCTGGGAGACTTCATCTAATATCTTTCTTGCTTCATTAGAACGAGAAATTAAAAAAGCGCAAAAGCCAACGTTGCGACCAGCATTTAATATTAAAGTATTTAACAGAAATTAATATGAAATTAACTATAAAAAATATATTTATAACACTGGCATGGAAATTTGAAGAATTTCTAGGCTTTAACAGCAACATAAAAGTTGTTCTTTGTTACCATGGCTTTTCAGAAAATAATAGTAAGTATAACGTTTCACCAGAAAAATTCGAAAAGACGATAACTGCACTTTCTAGAAAATTTAAATTTGTTAATCTTGATACTTTGTCCACAAAGAACAAGGGCAACTATATCTCGCTAACAATTGATGATGGATACAAAAGTGTACTTAAAATCTCTGAAATTATCAAAAAACACAAAATCCCAGTTACTCTATTCGTGATGTCAGACACTAATAAAATTGACAGAAAAGAACTCGGAAATACCGACACTTTACTAAGTATTTCTGATATTAATAAGCTTAAGAATGAGGGGTGGACAATTGGCAACCACAGCGCAACTCATTCTAACCTGATAAAGCTTGATAAGAAAACGCTTGATAAGGAAGTTAAGAAGTCTCAACAAAAACTAAAAGAAGGATTTAAGACCAATATTGATTATTTTGCCTACCCTAAGGGTTTATTTAACAATAAGATAAAAGATGCTTTAAAAAAAACAGGTTATAAGAAAGCTCTAACTGTGAGGCCTGATTATGTAACCTCAAACAGTAATTCCTTTGAAATCCCAAGATTCGTAATGGAGAAGGAAGATATTTTTGGACCCATGCCTTATGCCTTTTCAAAAACAGCGCAAGTCTTAAGAAATATTAAATACTATTATGCAAACTAGAAAAAACACAATAACTATAGGCATACCTGCATTTAACGAGGAGGCCAACATTACACAGCTCTTAAAGGCTCTGACTTTACAAAAAACAACAAGTCGCAGAAAAATTATAGAAATAATTCTGCTCTCTGATGGGAGCACGGACGGAACAGTCAGTGAAGCAAGAGCTGTGAAAGATATACGCATTACTATAGTTGAAGAAAAAAGCCGAAAAGGAAAAAATGAAAGACTCAATGAAATTTTTAATAGATTTAATGGAGACGTTCTAGTTACTCTTGACGCAGATATTATTTTGGATGGAGCCTTTGTTATAGATGAATTGGCAAAAAATTTTATGAAAAGTAAAAATGTAGGTTTGGTTGCTGGCAACGCGCAACCCGTAGTTGGAAAAACTATATTTGAGGATGCATCAAACAACTTTATAGCCTCATTAAATTTCATGAAAGACAGAGTAAAAAAGGGACAGAATATATATTCTGTTCGTGGACCAATCCTTGCTATATCCAAAGATTTTTCGAAAACGCTTTCATTGCCACTTGACGTACCGGAAGACAGATTTTTGTACTTTATGTGCAAAAGATATGGCTTCGAGTTTGTATATGCACCAGATGCAAAAATATATTTCCGTTCTCCAAAAACATTCAGCGACCAAATTCGACAATGCAAAAGATTTAGAGCAGACAGAGATGCTTTAGATAAGTATATTACTCAGAAGGAACTTACTGAAGCTTATTTTTTACCTCTAAACCTAAAAGTCCAAGCAATGATTTTTCAGCTAATACGAAATCCTATTGCTTATATAGTTATGAAAGCCATTCAAATTTACGATCATTTAGGTAAAAGGGAAGTAAAAAAAGCTGTATGGGATATTGCCAAATCAACAAAATCATTTCTATGAAAAAATTAAAAACAGTTACCATTGTAATATCGGCTTATAACGAAGAGAAAACAGTACTAAAACTATTGAATTCCATAAACGTCCAAAATCGGGGAAACTTCCTATTGGAAAAAGTGCTAATTCTATGTGATGGATGTACGGATAAAACTGCCGAAATTTGCAGAGAATTCTCTCGCAGGAACAAAGGCTATAGCATACAAGAATTTAGGGAAAGAAAGGGGAAGGCAATGAGATTGATGAAGATATTTGAGAAATTGACTACTGATATAGTCATAATTTTCGATGCTGATGTTGTGCTAGGTAATAATTTTGTTATAGAGGAGCTAGTAAATGGCTTTAGCAAAGACAACATTGGCATAGTTGGTGGATTTAATATGCCAATGGCTCCGAGAAATTACTTTGAATCTTTAATAATAACTTGGTTGAAAATTTGGAACGGAATAAGATTTGAATTTAATAGCGGCAACACAGTTCACAACAGTTTGGGATGTGTACTGGCAATTAATAAAAATGTAGCATCGAAAGTGAAGTTTCCTTCAACCATTATTCCTGATGATGATTTTATTTATTTTACTGCTATAACGAATGGTTATAAATTTAAATTTTCGAAAAAATCAATAGTTCACTACAGAACAATTGATAATTTTTCTGACTTCCTAAAGCAACACAGCAGGTTGTATCATTCAAAAGAACAAATATTCGATTTTTTTGGCGATTGGACGAAATGCTCATATGACATTCCAACACAGATAAAGACTAAATATGCATTAAGTAGCTTAGCTAGCTCTCCAATTAAAACTGTTCTTGCCATAGCGCTTCAAAGCCTAGTCCGTATTGACTTTGGTTTTAAAGGAGAAATATACACAGAGGGATTTTGGAGTATAGCAAAATCTTCAAAACTTTAAATATGAAAAATAAATTCAAAAAATTAAAAATCGGGGAAATTTTAAATAGAAAAAAGCCAATGGATTTACAAAATCTAATTGCAGGGTTATTTCTAAATAACCAAGGATTGTTTATGAATAAATATCCAAAACGAGTAGGGCAGTATTGCCTATATAAAGAAATTGAAAAAGTTGGTTCGAAGAAAGACTTTAGTATTTGTATTTACAAAGACAAGTATGGTAAAAAAGTTTTTGCCAAAACGTGGAACGGCAAGCAAAAAGATTTTAGATATAACACGTTGATGAATGAAATTAGGGCATGCCACACGCTAAATAAAGTAAAAAATAGAATGAATGCAAATGAAGCTTTTAATAGACTCCATGTCAATATTCCAAGACTACTGGATGTATATGAGAGCAAAAATCAATTAATTGTATTTTTCAGCTTTGAAAAAGGAGAGTTAGCTACATTAACAAATACGAATACAAAAATCGATGCTTACTTAAGATCTGTCGAATTTTTAGTAAAACTTGGACAAGCCATGACTACTAAAGAGAAAACGGTTTTTTCAAATAGAAATCTTGCCAGTTATATTTTTCTTTATCCGCTATTTCTAATTAAATCTATTACCAATTTTCCCGAACATTCTTGGATTTTACTTCGGGGAGTTCCAATTGTTGCAAAAGCATTCTATTTCTTAAGCCTAGAGCAAGAGACTGTACTTGCACACAGGGATTTACACTTTAACAATATGTTAGTAGATGGAAAAACAATAGTTATAATTGATTTTCAATATATGGTTTTTACAGAATTAGTTAGCGACTTTGCCGCAACCTATCGCCATAAATGGAACAACGATAATTCAGATAAACTTTTATATAAGACAATTATGAAGAGAATTAATTATCGCAAAAACTTCGAGGCAGTTTTCGTTGGCCTACTTTTATGCTCAGCAACACATGGATTAATTGATAAGAGTTTTTCAAATGCTACAACACAAAGATGGTTAGACTTAATTAAATTAACAATAAAAAATAAGAACCAAATAAATTATAGGTTTGCAATCTAATATGAAAAAGTCTATTTCAGTAATTATACCTGCTTACAACGAGGAAAAAAATATTATTAATCTTCTTGGCTCAATATGCAGGCAAAAAGAAACAAATTTCATTCTTAAGGAAATTTTAGTACTAAGTGATGGGTCAAAAGACAATACAGAACTTTTAGTTTCAAAATATGCAAGAAGACATAAAAAAGTTAGACTGCTCGCCGATGGAAAAAGGGTTGGAAAATCCGAACGCTTAAATCAGCTATACCGTCTGTCAAAATCAGATTTTTTACTATCACTAGATGCTGATGTGGTACTTAAAAAATCAACAACTATTTCAGAACTTGTTAAAAAAATGGCAAAGAGCACGGATATAGTTGGCGCTAGATTTATTCCTGTACCTCAGAATTCTTTCATGGGTAAGTTAAGTATTATTTCATATTTAAGCTTCGAAGATGCGTTTTTAAAACTAAATAATGGAAACAATATCTATTCTCTGGTCGGTGGAGCACATTTAATAAGAGTGAGTTTTGCAAAGAATGTAATTTACCCTCGAAAAACTATTTCCGATCAAAATTATCTTTACGGAATAGCATCAGAAAAAAAAGATGGCTACAAGTTTGCTAAAAACGCCGAAGTTTATATGAGAACAGTCAGCACATTTCATGATTGGAGAGTGTTGGGGGTGCGTTCAACTATTGAAGATAAAGCCAGTCTGCGCAGGAACTTAGGGGACAAAATAATGGAAGAGTATTACATGCCTCGAAGGTTACTTGTTGTCTCTTTACTAAAATATCTATTTAAATCTCCATTTTATACAGTAGGCTCAATACTTATGAATATTTACATTAGAAAGTTTCCTTACAATTCTTCAAAACCAAAGAATGGGAAGTGGGAGCTAACACTTTCTTCAAAAATCGGAATTATTATGTAATTATGGAAAAAATAACTCTTACGGTAGGAATACCTGCATACAACGAAGAAGCTAATATAAAAAGGCTGATACTTTCTGTTATGGCTCAAGGTTCCAGTTCTTTTATACTAGAAAAAATAATAATATTTGCTGATTCGTGTACGGACAAAACGATAGAAGAAGTAACGTCCATAAAGGATAAAAGAATAATAGTTCTCGTAAATAAAAAGAGGAAAGGCAAGGCATTTGGACTTAATACAATTGCATTAAAATCTGACTCAGATATTCTAGTTCATCTTGATGCGGATATTTTGATAAACGATGAAAGCACAATAGAAAAATTGATTGAACCAATTATCAAAAAGAGTGCACATTTAACATCAGCGAGGATTAAAGAATATTGGGCAACTTCCAAATTTGAACAAGTACTAAGAATTAGCATGTTAATGAAGAAGGAAATATTTGAGCATTTGAATAAAGGAAATAATATATATACCTGTCATGGGAGAGCAAGAGCAATGTCAAAGAATCTTTATAAAAGTATGGTTTTTATACCAACTATAGTCGCTGAGGATGCATTCTCTTACCTCTATGCAGTTGCAAATGGTTATAAATACAAATTTGCCTCAAAGGCGAATGTGTACTATCGTCTACCTCGCACTCTTTCTGACCACAAGAAGCAAAGTGTAAGATTTTTCAATTCCTACAAGCAGTTGAAAAAAGTTTTTGGGGAAGAACTTTTGCGAACAGAAACAAGAATTTCTTTAAAGTTAACAATAAGACACTCATTAAAATATGTATTAAGGTATCCTATTACAACTTTCCTGTATATCTGCATCTTGCTGAAAATGAAACTCAGCGCTCGCGTAGAAAGAATGACAACCTCAACTTGGAGTGTGAGTAAAAGCTCGAAATCATTCACTAAATAATATGAATATTTGCTATTTTGGAACTTACGATAAAAATTACACATCCAACAAGATGATCCTTAAGGGACTCTCTGAAAATAAAATTAGTGTATTGGAAATTAATGCCTCCATCGCTGTTACTAATTTAACGACAACAAAAGAAATGTCATTTCTAAAAATTATTTTTAGAGTTCTTAGAAAATATAGAATTGTGATTGAAATATTTAGAAATTTTAGAAAGTTCCTAAAGACAGAAGTGATCTATGTAGGATACCCAGGACATGTAGATGTATTCTTTGCTTATCCAATAGCAAAACTGTTTCGAAAAAAATTAGTATTCAACCCACTTTTAATAATATATAACGGATTTGCCGACGAACAAGGGATACTAAAACGAAAATCCTTACTTGGTGGAGTTATTAAATTTGTGGAATCTCTATGCTACAAAATGTGCGATATGGTTTTTGCTGACACACCATTTCAATATGAGCACTTGAAGAAAGATTTTAATTTACCTATTAAAAAGCTTCGGGTACTTCCTATTGGTGCTGATGATACTGGCTATAAATACACGCCTTATAAAAATACTAAGGAAAAGAAAGTGCATGTTGTTTATTATGGTCTTTACAGTCCTGTTCATGGAGTGGAGCATATTGTTGAAGCCGCAAATATTTTGAGAAATGACAAAAATATCTCTTTCTCATTTGTTGGACAGGGAAATACGTATGAAAAGAACTTTAAAAGAGTACAAAGACTTAAACTCAAGAACATTAAGTTCTACCACGACGTACCCGTAAGCGAACACTTACCAGTGATGCAGTCAGCAGATATATTTCTTGGATTTTTACAAAAACACCCAAGCGTAGACCGAATAATTCCAAATAAAGTGTATCAAGGACTTTCCTTGGGGAGAGTGGTACTCACAGCTGACGCTCCTGTTACAAGAAGTTTATTTATTCATAAGAAAAATATGTATTTAGTAGAGACATCAAATCCTGTCGAATTAGCAAATGCAATTATTGAGTTAAAAAACAATCCAAAGTTACGAAGCAAAATTGCAATTAACGGGTACAAATTATTCCAGAAGAAATTTACACCTAAAGTTGTTGCAAAGCAGTTGACGGAGTACATTCAGGAATTATTCTAATATGACTAAAATACCAACAGTTGCAATAGCCTTAAGCGCTTTCAACGAAGAATCAAACATTATAAACTTTCTAAATTCCGTGATAATGCAGAGGGAGGAAGGATTTTACATTACTAGAATACTAATTCTGAATGATGGGTCATCAGATCGCACATCTACGCTTCTTAAGAATTATAAGGATAAAAGAGTTGTGGTGAAAAATTTCAAGAATAGAACGGGTAAATCAGTCAGATTGAATGAAATTTATCAAAACATTACTGAAGATTTCTTAGTTCAAACAGATGCAGATGTTATTTTCTCGCATGAGTTTGTTGTAAGAGACATGATAAAACCATTCATGAATAATTCCAAATTAGGTATGTGTGGTGGCAATCCTATACCTTTTAAAGCAGAAACATTTGTTGAACAAGCAATAAATTACACTGTAGGTGTTTACGAACAATTAAGATCGACTGTTAGGGGTGGCAACAATGTCTTTTCGGTTGACGGTAGACTGCTTTCTTATAGAAGTGAATGGCTCAAGGGCATATCAGTGCCTCATGACATGATAGCCAACGATATGTTTACTTTTTTTGAATGCAAGTCCAGAGGATTTGATTACAAATTTGTAAAAACAGGAATCGTTTATTTTAGATCACCTCAATCAATTAGTGACCAGATTCGGCAGAACACAAGATTTCGTGCTGCCCCAATACGCATGAAAAAGTATTTCGACAAAAATCTTGTTGAAAAGGAACTAAAAATTGACATACATTTACTTTTATATTTTTACCTTGTAACATTTATAAAGCACCCGATTCATTGCATTTTTATTTACACTTTAAACTTGTATACCAAGATTTTGGCTAAAGTAAGGGAAAGTGAGTTAACTGCTCAATGGGACATGGCCACAACGACTAAAAAATTAAAATATGTTTAGAAAAATTGCTTTTATCATCATATTGCTGGCAAGCATTTTGTTGCTTGCTTTGGCTTACAAAGGCAACAGAGGTAATCCGGTTGCATATCAAAATGACTACAACACGCAGGTTGGAGGACCATTTGAATCCTCCAATAGCAATGCAAGATACGCACTAACTCAGGCAATTGTAGAAAGCAATACATTTACATTGAATGAAAAACAGGCTCGATTTTCATCACCGGATGTTATAAAAGTTGGAGAAAAATTCTTTTCAATTTTTACACCCGGAGTATCTTTTATTGCCGTACCTTTTTATCTTTTAGGAAAATCTCTTGGAATACCACAGCTAGGTTCATATCTTGTTACTGCACTTTTTTCATTAATAAACTTGTGCTTGATCTACGCTTTAGCCCGAAAAATGGGCTCGTCTTTTTGGGCAAGCATACTAGGTGGCTTCACTTTTCTTTTTGCTACAAACGCACTAGGTTATTCACAAACACTGACCCAGCATCATTTTGGTGTGAGTATAATTCTTGCTGGGTTACTTGTAGTTACTGGTAAGAACACATTATTAAAAAACCTCATTTTTGGAGCATTGGCAGGAGCCGGGTTACTTATAGATGTTCCTGTGTTCATTCTTATGGTTCCTTTAGGAATTTATCTGTTAAGTAAAAATATTAGCTATGACAAATTGCAAGAAAAATATAGGTTAACAGTTAGATTAACAGTATTAGGTTTAATTATAGGAATAATTCCATTTTTGATGCTTTTTGGCTGGTATAACCACCAAACAACTGGTAGCTACTCAACATTGGCGCAATCAGTTGGTAGAACTGATGCTTTTAAAATAGTTTCGGAAGCTGAAAAAGCAAATGAGGAGAAAAATGCCGGTGCAACGGTAATTGATGAAGGTGGGATTGACTTACCTTTCGATACAAGAGAACAACTTCAAGGCTTCTATATTTTGTTACTAAGTAATGAAAGAGCATGGATATTTTATAGCCCAGTTGTTCTAATCGGAGTGGTAGGTTTGTACATTGCATATAAGAAAAAAACAAAACAGACTTTCGTTGCCCTTATTGCTTCGCTAATTTTGCTAAATATTGTCCTTTACTCAATGTTTGGTGACCCATGGGGAGGTTGGTCTTTTGGGCCTAGATACTTAATTCCGGCTGCGGCTTTGCTATGCATAGCAATTCCTACTGTTATTGACAGATACAAATATAATTACTTCTTTTTGCCATTAATTCTTATATTACTCGGGTATAGTATTTTTATAAATTCGCTTGGTGTTCTAACAACCAATGCTATTCCTCCCAAAGTCGAAGCAATAGCACTTAACAACCCAATACCTTATACACCAGAATATAATATGAATATTCTTCAAAGCAATCAATCGAGTTCACTCATATACAATATATTCTTTGCAGCAAGTATACATGCCAAGGTTTATGCATTCTCCTATATACTAATAACCTTTTTTATAGGTCTAGTTTTATTAAATTTATCTATTTTTGCAAAGGAGGAGCACAAAGCATGACACTCAAAATTCCAATATCAAAATCCACAATTAATGGCGTCAGAAGCTTTTTTATCAAATACGATTTTTTGCTTTTGTTATTACTTTTAGTAATTATTTCTGTAATAAGTTACATAAATTACTATATCAATGGACTAGGTTTGTCTTATAACGACGCTAGATCACACTTGGATATAGGACGAAGAGTGGTTGAAAATCTAAAGCCGGGCATTGCACAACTCGGATCAGTTTGGCTTCCATTGCCTCATTTATTAATGGTACCGACAGTTTGGAATGATTTTATGTGGCACAGTGGTCTTTCGGGTGCAATTCAGTCAATGATTTCGTTTGTTGCAACTGGTTGCATTATATATTATTACTTAAAAAAATTAGGTGTTTCGGCTCTGGGTCGCACAATCGGTGTACTTGTTTTTGTTGCAAATATTAACATTCTATACATGCAATCCACAGCTATGACAGAACTTTTACTCATAGCTACTATGACTGCTGCATCTTTTGAGCTGCTCTCTTGGTATCAAACTCAAAAATTACTCAGTCTGGTTAGAACGTCATTTTGGGTAATGTTGGCCACTTTAATACGATATGACGGTTGGTTCCTCTTTTTGCTTATTGGCCTTTTAATAGCGCTGTATTCTTTTAAAAAGTCAGGATTTAAAGTTGCTGAAGGTAGATTACTGTTCTTCTCAACAGTAGGCGCACTTGGAATAGCACTTTGGTTCCTGTGGAATCTAGTGATTTTTAAAGATCCACTTTACTTTATCTATGGAGAGTATTCAGCATATGCACAACAAACCCAACTTGAGGAAGCTGGAATTTTGGCAACTAAGGGGGATTTATTATTCTCGCTAAAGGTCTACTTACATGCGCTTGCTTACAACAGTAATACTTTCTTACTGTTACTTGCAACATTGGGAAGTGTAATTTTCTACTTAGATAAGAAAATTAAAAACGGCCCAAAAATTGCATCTATAGCTTTGTTTGCTCCTCTTGTTTTTAACATTCTGGCACTCTATTTAGGTCAATCCGTACTTTTTATTCAAGGTCTTTCAGGTAACACATGGTTTAACGTCAGATACGGACTAGTAATGATGCCGGCAATTGCTGTATTTATCGGCTATCTCATTGCTCGAGCCGGAAAACTGAAATACACATTATTAGGACTAATACTTCTCGTTGTATTCTTTATTTTCACCAACCAAGATGCGGTGACGATTGATGATGCTAGAGTAGGGTCTTCACAGAAAAATGTTAGCGAAGTCTCCGGTTGGCTGAATCGTAACGCAAAAGAAAAGGACGGATTTATTCTTATATCCGCTGCTTCTCATGATGCAATTATCTTTTCATCCGGACTTCCGATGAAAAAGTACATACACGAAGGAACAGGAAAATATTGGCTTGCTGCTACCTCTGCACCAGATAGATGGGCTAGATGGATAGTTATGAGAACAAATGATGAAAACGATCAGACTTTTAGGTTGCTTATGACCAACAAAGGGCTTCTAAGATACAATTTGGTTGAAAAGTATCCATTTGCAGATATATATGAATTAAAACCTGAATTCATTGATACTCTTACCACTAAAGAGGCCTTCCCAGACCAGAAATAATTTGTAGCTGTTAGTGCTTGCAAAAGTTATAACTATAGGTTATAATACCCGCATGTACGACGTCCTTCTAAAAGACTTATCGGAACGCAAAAAACCAATTGATGTAATTGTTTGCGGACTTGGTTTTATGGGTTTTGGTTTTGTGTCCGGTGTGCGGTCAATTCCCGGCATCAGAATTCCTCTAATTGTGTCACGTAGACCTCAAGAAACTGTTGACTTACTTGTCGAAAATAACATTCCTGCTGTTATTGAAAGTAATGCTACGAGCATCAAAAGAAACGCTGACAAAAAAATTATAAGCGTAACAGACGACCTTTCTGTTATTAAGAAATATAAATGTCCTGTTGCTATTGAAATGACCGGAACCGTTGATTACGGAACTAAAGTCGCAATTAAAATTCTCGAGTCGGGAAAGCATCTAATAACAATGAATCCAGAACTTCAAGCAACAGTAGGTACAAAATTAAAAGAGATTGCAGAAAAAAAAGGACTCATTATCTCTGATGTTTTGGGGGATCAACCGGGAAGTCTAACAAGACTTATTGCACAAGCTCAACTCATGGGCTTTGAGGTAAAGGTGGCAGGAAATATGAAGAGATTTATGAATGAAAATGCAACACAAAAGGAAATGCAACCTTGGGCAGATTCAAAGGGACTAAATGTGAAGCAAACTACTTCATTTACTGACGGAACAAAGCAGTCAATTGAGATGAATTTGGTCGCAAATTATTTTGGAATGACGGTTATGAAAAGAGGTATGGTAGGTCTTAAAGTTGAAAACCTTAATGAACTGTTAAACTCGTACGATTTTGCAAATATTCCAAAAAAGGGTGTTGTCGATTACGCACTGGGTATAAATTTGTTCCCTGGAATTTTTATTATTGCCAAGCATAAAGACCCAAACCAAGTTAAATATTTAAAATATTTAAGCTTGGGTGACGGACCTTATTATTTACTATTTGAACCTTATCACTTGTGTCATTTGGAAGTTGTACAAACTATTGCTAAAGCAGTGTTGTACGCAATGCCGACAATCAACAATTCTTCCAACCCAACAACAGTTACAGTTGCAGTTGCAAAAAGAAATCTTAAAAAGGGTGAAAAGCTTGACGGAATTGGTGGAGATACAGTGTACGGCATAATTGACACTATAAAGGGCGGGAGAGGCATGCTTCCTGTGGGACTGGCAAATAACTCAGTACTTCTATCTGATATTAAAAAGGGTGATTCAATACATATTTCAAAAGTAAGCCTACCCCTAAATCCAGCAACCCACCTGTTGGGTCTAGTTGAGCCTCGTGAAACTCATAAAAGTGCATTTGCTCATTTTCCCATTCAATTCCCAAGATTGTCACCAGCATTTAAATAACCTGATATAGTAAAGCTATGAGGCTATTTCAAGATAACAAATCATTTTTTTATCTCGCAGACACGATGTGGTTTGGCGCAACAAAAAGATACACATTGGAAGAATTTGAATCTGCACTAAAATTACGCACAAAACAGGGATTCACAGCCATTCAAATAGTTGCCGGAGTACCACCTGAGGTACCTTTTTTCTCAAAAGACGCAGAAAATAATGGAGGACACCCATTCACAAAGGATTTTAAGCTTAATTTAAGATATTTAGATGAATTCGATAAGCGTATTCACCTAATTTTAAAACACAACATGACACCGGTAATTTTTGGTGGCTGGGGTCACCACATAGACATAACCGGCGTTAATAATACTAAGAACTTCTGGAGCGAATTAATAAAAAGATACGGTGATCAAAATGTAATATTTTGTCTCACAGGTGAGGCAGATGTATTTTTGAATGGATATGAAAGAAGCAAAATAAATAAAGCAAGCAAAAGATTGTCGCATATTCTAGGTAAGCTGTCTCCGGCTTTGCTTCAAAAAATAGGAGAAATTAGATCAAAAAGCAATTCTGGTATTGGTAATGATGATGTGTTACTTAAAGAAAGAGTAAAAAAATGGAATGAGGTCGGTAACTACGTTGCAAGTATCAATAAAAATAGAAAGCCTCTTACTATTCATGTTACGGGAAGAACGGATGCAAATACACTTTTTAATAATCCAAAATGGCTAGATATCAATTCAATTCAGTCAGGCCACGACAAAAAAAGACTATATTTCATGCGACAGGCGATGCTTGTTGGCAGAAAACCAATTATCAACCTAGAGCCATGGTATGAGGGTATTCTAGGCAATTTTAAGGCACATGACCAACGCAAAGCTTTTATAATAAGTATGTTTTCCGGAGCATCCGGTCATTCGTATGGCGCCCATGGAGTATGGCAAAAAGAAAATAATGATGGATTTATGAACCATTGGGGCGACTCCTCATATCAAAAAGCCTTGCATTTTAAAGGGGCAGAGCAGATTGGGCTACTTAAATCATTACTTAAGAGTTATAAATGGATTGATTTAAAACCCGATTTTGAAATTATTACACCTCAATTTAGTAAAACCCATACCAACTATCCAATAGCATGTAATATTGGAAGTAAATTTTACGCGATTTACTTTCCGGAACGTGCTGGTATGAGTTTTGAACTAAAATTAACATCAAAAGCAATACTTACTTGGATAAATCCAACAGATATAAGCGTACTTAAACGCATTAAAAGCGATAAAGGAAAAGTTATTATCAAACCTGACTATTATGGAAATGAGGACAAACTGCTATTCTTGAAGCTTTTATAACGTATAATTCATACAGATGACAATAAAACTCACAATTGGTAGGAAGTTCTTTCTTGTAAGTGTTTTTTTAGCACTAATTATTGGTGGATTCATGCTCAAGTCGACAGTAAAGGCACCGCAAACTACTAACAAGGCAAGATTTTGGAATTTTCAGTCTATTGATACCATGAAATGGTCTAGAGATCTATCGCGGGAGAAATTGAACGATCCTACATTTGATGTGACAATTGAACGTCAAATAAAGTCTATTGCAGACACCGGAGCAACACACGTTGGCATCGCAACACCTTACGACGAGGAGTTTCTTCCAATACTTAAAAGGTGGGTAAAATACGCACGTCAGTATAATTTAAAAGTTTGGTTTCGTGGTAATTTTTCAGGCTGGGAGGGTTGGTTTGATTACCAAAAGATAGGAAGAGCGGAGCATATTCAAAAAACCGAAAAATTTATTCTCGAAAACAGTAATTTATTTGAGGATGGGGATGCTTTCTCAGCATGTCCTGAGTGCGAAAATGGAGGGCCGGGAGACCCAAGACTCAATGGCGATAGCGGGGGACACAAGAAATTTTTAATTGAAGAGTACTTAGTCACCAAAAAAGCCTTTAACAAAATTAATAAAAAGGTAGATTCAAATTACCATTCTATGAATGGTGACGTCGCAAAACTAATTATGGATAAAGAAACAACTTCAAAATTAGATGGAATAGTCGTAATTGATCATTACGTCAAAACACCAGAGAAGTTAGTTGAGGACATAAATGAGTACGCCCAAAAGAGTGGAGGAAAGGTAATTTTAGGAGAATTTGGAGCACCAATACCCGATATTAATGGAGCGATGAGTGAGCTAGAACAGGCTGAATGGCTAACAAAGACCATGTATCTTTTGTCCAACAACGATAATGTGGTTGGAATGAATTATTGGGTAAATACCGGCGGTTCAACGCAAATATGGGAGCCATCTGGTAAAGAACGCTTAGCCGTAGCATCCTTGAGAAAAGCTTATGACCCATATTCATACAGCGGTTCTGTTGTGAATTCGCTCAGCCAATCTATTGATAATGCCATAATTACTGATTCCTTAGGTGCAGTTATTACTCAACAGAACGGTATATTTAGTTTTGCTTCTGTAAATAATAATTTAGAAGTTGAAGTATCTGCCGTAGGGTACAAATCGCAAATAGTGAACTTGAGAGACAATGAGAACAATAAGATTACCCTAGAAAAAATCAATCCAAGCATTATTGAAAGATTCATCAAATATTTCCGCTCACCAATTAACTTCTAAGTCGTATAGTTGGGAATTTTTACAGCCCAGAAGCTAATAATTTAAGCACACAACCACCTATTGACAAGCTTATAATAATGTACTATAATACTGAGTCATTATGAATTTAACAAAATTGACTTCAGCGACAGTAACTTTTGCAACCGTGCTTCTTACGGCTGCAACTCCCGTCTTTGCTATCACTACTCCGGAATTCACATCTTGTCTTACACCTAGTGGCTCAATCGTTGCCAATTATCCAAGTGGTGAACATGGAATAGCAGGAGAAGGCGCAAAAACAGGTACAGATGTTGTATATTCCCTTGGAAATGGTAATGCTTTACAGTGTTTTTGCGGTGCAGACGGTTCCGGAATACAGACTAACTGGCTATATGCTGGGCAGTTGAGTGATGCTGACATTAACATATATGAAAACGATGGCTGGATATTTATTCCTGACGGTTCAGCTTGGGGACTATCTGAAGGCGCATATTTAGCACAAAACATAAATTTCTCGTGTAATGGTGGCTCATCAACTACCAATGGTGGCTCAGATGGACGTTCTGATGGAAGGTCTGACGGACGTTCTGATGGAAAAAGCTCATTTGTCGAGTCTGCAACAGGCAACAAAGCTGGACTTGCTTCAACAGGAAACATTCTCTTTGTACTTTCAGTCCTTGCTTCAGGAGTTGTATTGACTCTTTCAGGATTTCTTCTCAGAAAAAAAGGTAACTAAAGTTTTTCTTTGAGAGTGAACCTCTTAATACTCTATGAAAAACTTTCTTTCAAGACTCTTCATCTGCGCAGGTATACTTTTCTTAATTAGCTCATTCTACCTGTTGTACTTGAGACATTCATCTCATCCATTAACATTTAAAGAGTACCCAACCAAAGTCGTTGCTTTAAGCATCGAAACACCAAATACCATTCATATTCCCTCAATTAACGTTCATTTACCGATAGTTCCTGCCGTAGCTGATAAAAATAAATGGGAAACAACTGAAAAAGGCGTGTCTTACCTTCTTTCAACACCATTACCGGGGGAAAAGGGAAATAGCGTTATGTATGGACACAATTGGACCAGTCTTTTAAAGAATTTACCCCAAGTAAGAACAGGGGAGAGGGTATATGTCATTATGGAGGATGGTACAAAAAGAGAATTTAAAATAGAATATACAGCAACAGTGAATTCAGACCAGACGTATATTATTGATAATACCCCTGATACCAGAATTACAATTTATACATGCGTAGGATTTTTGGATTCAAAAAGATTTGTAGTAGTAGCAAAGCCGCTCATTTAGGTTTTAGGTTGTAGGCGCCGCCCAGAGGGCTCTGCCCGGAGGGTTGTAGGTTGTAGAAAATTCCCTAACTCCTAATCCTTAATTCTTAGTTATTGTTCGAGCGTAGTCGAGAACCAATTCAAATACCCTAATTCCAAACCCTTTATACTTAATTGTTGCTTCTGATTCTATCTTACTTATTCTAGATTATTTGCTTATTAGAATATTGGGTTATTGGGTTATTGTAAATGTGGTGTGGTAGGGAAGGGCTGAAAGAATAAATTCTCAACCAAGATATTTGATAGAATAATTCTGAATAAGCGTACTCAACATTTGAGCTTCCTCAGCGATACTTTTAGCATCTTTTCCTTCTAATGTTTGCACTTTTTCAAGTACTTTCTTCAGGTAGGGCTTTAGAAGCACCAGATCAACCTCAGTAGTTCTTTTGTATGCTTCCTCATAAAACCTTTCAGCCATCTTGTAAGATTCTCTATGATAACCGAGAGCAACCCTTTTTAAATCAAGCGCAAGCGATTCAAGTATTATTTTGTTATTCATATAGTTCTTTGAAAAAAAACTTCGTCAGTCTTTCATATTCCTTTCGAAGATTTTCACTCTGTATTTCATTGCTGGTGTTATTTTGTGTAGGCCTAATGTTAATAAAAGAATTATAGTCAATCACTTTCGTTTCGAGGTCAATCCCACCGCCCCAAAGATTATTCTGCAAAGAGCCTTCTCTAAGAAGAATCTGCTCGGATTCAAAATGCCTATCACATCCCGCCGAGCAAACCTCACCCTTAATGTCAATTACAGTTTTAATATAAACATCAAATACTTCTTTCAATTGTTCAATTTCTTCTTTGGTGAATGGCTTTTTAGAAGTTATTATCATTACTTAATTGTAACACGCAATTCCTTGTTTCTTTCATTTGGATTTGAATAAAAATTAAAAATTTAAAATTTGAAATTTTTATGTGTGGTAGGGAAGGGCAGGAAGAATAAATTCTCCCAACCCTCCCCAATTTTTACTTACGAAAGGAAATCCTTAAGGAACCATGTGCGGGGTGTAGTTTTGGTTTGCCGTCTTGTGCATGTCGAGTTCCTCGACCGTGTGGAATGCGATTCCGCATACCGGACAGCAGTTCTCAAACTCGTAGCTTGCGGCTGTTCGAAAATTTCTTGATGAATTTCTTGTGTGCATTCTGCTCACTTCAAGGTTTTGCAACCGAATGAAATTATCAAGATTTGAAATAATGCCTTTGCGAATGGCTGTTTTAAGAGCCAGTTCTAGTTCAGGATGGAGTGCGTCTTCAACCACCACCCCCTTGCTAACGAGTGAAAAGACCATCGGAAACGCCAAAGATTCCATTTCTTCCTTCTCTCCTTTTTATTAAAAGACTTCGTGAAAGACAGTGTCTTTATTACGATAGCAATGCTCCACCATATCAAGTCTGTATCTAAATCCAAGAGTACATACAGGACACACGCTGGATAAGTAAGCGGCCTTATTAAATGCGGCAACGCCCTCATCTTCTAGAAGTGATTGTGCGATAACACTGCTTAATTGAATTTGTCTTTCGGTATGCATTATCTCATCATAACCATACAACGAGCGAGCATCACTCAGACTTTTCTCTCGGATCTGCAGACCATCAGCAAAGTTTCTAAAAAACTCAGCCTTATCTTGGTTAGGTGCATCCATGTTGTCCTCCTTTACTTAATACACTTGTTCGCAAAAAGGTGTTGCTCGATTTGCAAAACAATGTACAATGAGGTCAACTCTTCGAGCAAAGCATAACCCGCAGACAGGACAAGGAAATTTATAAACTTCATCCTTCTGTATCTTTACCGAAGTGGGCTTATCATAAGCCATAATATAATTTCTCTTGTCTGTTTGGACCTCCTGAAAGATGTCAGCTTCAAACCCGAAAAGATCATAAGCTTGCTTTAGCTTTGCAGGAAGGATCTGGCTTCCATCCCCAAATCTTCTAAAGTACTCAGCCTGCTCAGGGTCGATTGGACCATAAGTGCTGCTTGTCGGCACGGGAGCATCCATGATTTTCTCCTTTACTTCTTGTGGGCACCTTCATTGAAATGGTCAGCAACCTTTTGGGGGCTGCCGAGTTTTGCTCGACATTTCGGACATTTACCGAATTTTTTTAGCTTTGGGTATAGTCTTTTTATGTCTTCTGCGGTTACCTCTAAATCACCAAACATTTTGGCTAGAAAATCTTCATTTTCTTGCATAACATCAGGAATCACTTCCGTTTGTTCCATTTTTTCCTCCGTAAGTTAATGTGCTACAAATGCTTAGTCATTCTCTTCAGCAATTGAAAAGTGACAGTAGCTTCTGTTGAGAAGATTATACGCCCCCTGAGGTCAAATTGCAAACTATAAGC
>CAZKYX010000018.1:0-23833 GCA_964557125.1 uncultured Gammaproteobacteria bacterium | reverse complement strand
AAAAGAAGAATTAAGAGAGCATCAAGGATTAGAAAAAAAATCCTTAGTGTTTCTAGTAGACCACGTTTGACTGTATTTAGATCAAATAAATATATTTATGCGCAAATTATCGATGATTCTAAAGCTGCAACAATCGTGAGTGTTGTATCAAAGGATGCAGAGAGCACGACACAATTGAAAAAAATGGAAGCATCAATTGCTGCTGGAAAATTAATAGCCAAAAAGGCAGCTGAGAAAAAAATTAAAGAAGTGGTGTTTGACAAAGGTGGATATAAATTCCACGGAAGGGTAAAGGCATTTGCAGATGCAGCGAGAGAAGGAGGACTTTCATTCTAGAAAGAAAATAATATGAGAAATTATAACGACAACGACCGCGATAAATACGAAGAAAAGATTGTTCAGATTAATCGTGTTTCTAAAAAAACAAAAGGTGGAAATAATATGAAATTTTCAGTTCTTGTTGTAGTGGGGGACAGAAAAGGAAAAGTTGGTGTTGGGCTTGGTAAGTCAGTTGATATTTCAGCTGCAATTATGAAAGCAAGTGCATATGCAAAGAATCACTTTATCGATGTGCCTATTGTAAATGATACTATTCCACGCGAAATATACGTTAAAGAAGGCGCAGCAAGAATTCTTCTAAAACCAGCTCCAGCAGGAAGCGGTATTATTGCGGGGGGAGCTGTCAGAAGCGTTGTTGAAGCGGCTGGAATTCGAAACATTTCATCAAAGATTTTAGGAACTGGAAATAAAGCGAGCAACGTTCATGCAACATTTACCGCATTAAAAGAACTAGCAAGATAATACTATGAGTGAACTAAAAAAGATAACAACAAAAAGAATGAGACGATTGGGTCGAGGTCATGGAACAGGCCGAGGAAAGACTTCAGGACGTGGTACAAAGGGACAGAATGCTCGAAGTAGCCGTGCGCTTTCATTCGAAGGAGGAGCACTCCCACTTATTAAAAGACTTCCATTTAGAAGAGGTAAGGGAAGAAATAATTCTCAAGCAAAGGACCCAGTTGTCATCAATGTAAAAGCACTTAACCTCTTGCCGGCTAAAAGTGTTGTTGATATTGATACTCTCATAAAACATAATATAGTAGACGGTTCTGACGCAAAAGAGTTGGGTGTTAAAATCCTTGGTGATGGTGAGATAACTATTGCGCTAACAGTAAAGCTTCCAATATCAAAATCTGCACAAGTTAAGATTGAAAAAGCGGGCGGAACTGTAGAATCCTAAGCGGTATGAAAAAATTTATACAGACCCTCAGCAAGGTATACAAAGACCATGAGCTGAGGAAAAAAATTCTCATTGTACTTGGCCTCTTTTTAGTATTTAGATTTTTATCCCACATTCCAGTAACCGGCGTTAATGTTGCTCAGTTGCAAAGTTTTTTCGGCTCCAATCAATTATTGGGATTGCTTGATGTTTTTTCAGGAGGCACCCTTTCAAATTTTTCACTTCTTGCTGTTGGAATAGGACCATATATCTATGCCTCAATTGTTATTCAGTTAGCTCAGCAAATTTATCCAAAGCTTGAAGAATTGCAAAAAGAAGGACAATACGGACGGCAGAAGATTACTCAATACACTCGATATATAACTATTCCTTTATCAATTCTCCAATCAATCGGAATGTATGCATTGCTGAGAAGTCAGGGTCTTATTTCAAACTTAAGTCCGTTTGAACTTATTGCTTTCGTTGCAACAATGGTTGCCGGAACAATGGTAATAATGTGGATTGGAGAGCTGATATCAGAACAAAATATTGGTAACGGAATTTCGCTTATCATTTTTGCTGGTATTATTGGAAGAATTCCAGTGGTTATTGTTCAGACAATATCTACTATAACTCCAGAGCAAGTCCTTAATTCTGGTCTTCTGGTAGTCGCCGCAATTCTGATGATTGCCTCAGTTGTATTTGTAACAGAGGCGGTAAGAAAAGTTCCGGTTCTTTACGCGAGACGCATAAAGGGTACAAAGTCTGAAAGTGCGCAGCAAACATATCTTCCGCTTCGATTAAATTCTGCTGGAGTTGTTCCGATAATTTTTGCAGTTTCAATTGTCTTGCTTCCATCGCTTCTTTCTAACTATTTTCTTTCATCAGGGAAAGATGCACTTATTGGCATTGGTTCTTTCTTGCAGACATATTTTAGCGTTACTGCAATTCCTTATAACATTCTTTATTTTGTGCTTATTTTTGGTTTCACGTATTTTTATACTGCAATCGTTTTTAATCCACAAAAGGTTTCGGAAGACATACAAGAGCGAGGGGGATTTATTCCAGGAATTCGCCCCGGTAAGCCAACCGCACAATATCTCAACTTTGTTATTACAAGAATTACATTGTTTGGAGCATTGTTCTTAGGAGTTGTTGCTATTTTGCCAAATGTACTGCAAGCTGTAACTGGAATAACTGCTCTCATTGCCGGTGGAACCAGTATACTTATTGTCGTTGCCGTTGTTATCGAAACAGTTAAAATACTTGAGACGCAGTTGGTAAGCAGAAGTTACGAAAGATACACAAAATAAGATGAAGCTAGTATTAATTGGTATTCAAGGTTCTGGTAAATCCACACAAGGCAATCTCCTATCAGAAAAATTACATATTCCTTATTTATCTACCGGACATATATTTCGTGAAATGGCAAAAGAAAAAACACCTGTTGGTCGTTATATAAAAGAAACGATAAACGCAGGATTTTTAATTCCAGATGAGAAAACTGTTCCAATAGTGACAGAGTATCTCTCAAGACTGGAATATCAAGATGGATATATTCTGGATGGATTTCCAAGAACCGCTATTCAGGCAGCAGAGTTTAAGGCAGAAATTAAGAAGGTTATTTATCTCAATGTAAGTGACAAAGAAGCTTTGTGGAGATTAAGTTACAGGGAGGATGAGCGTGAGGATGAGACCCTTTTGGCACTTCGAAAAAGAATTGAGTTATTCCATAAATTCACAAAGCCTGTTCTGGAGTTTTATCGAGAAAAGCATGTATTAGTTGAAATTGATGGAGAGAAGGATATTCATGAAATTAATAAAGAAATTCTAAGGCATATTGGTAAAGAGTAAAAGGAGAAGTTCATGACATTAGAGTCACGCCGACTCCCATGGCAGGGAGAACAATCCGAAGAAGTTGAATTTGGTGAAAATGAAAAAAGCCAAGGTAAGATTTTTCTTATTTTTGGACCGGAAGGTTCCGGTAAATCAACGCAGGCAAAGTTACTTTCACAAAGCACAGGAATTGCTTATATAAATTTTGGCGATACATTTCGAGAAGTAGCAAAAGAAGATACGCCACTTGGTGCAGAATGCAAGACGCTTGTAGCAACAAGAACTTTCGCAAGTTTTGTAACGTATCAGGAAGTTTTTTTACATAAATTTACAAAAAAGAAAAATGAAGTGGACGCATATGATAAGGGAATGATTCTGGACGGAGCTGTAAGAACTGACGAGCAGATTGGAGCATTTTTGGAGTTGTTAAAATCGAGCAACAGAGAAATGCCAATTGAATCGATATATTACAAAACTCCAGTATGGCTTTCAGTAAAACGACTGAAAGAAAGACAAAGAGACGATTCGAAAAGTTTAGAATCAATACTAAAGGCGCTGACGAATCACCACCAAGGTTTGGGAAGAAGGATGGGAGAGGTAAGAAGGATGGCGACATTTTCCATCGTTACTGTTGGAGAACATGAAACACCTGAAATGATACATGAAAAAACAATGCAAAAACTTTTTAATAAAACAGAATGAATAATTTTGAAAGAAAATACGAATTTGAAGAACTCAATGATGAAGCAGCAATGCTTGGTTCATGGAGGAGAAGGGTAGATTTATTGTATAGAATGAGTCCCCATGAGATTAGTGCTAACATTGCGCAGGGCCCCGCAGAGATTAGAGAGCTTGAGGCAAGAGAATTTATTGCAAATATTAACCACACTATAATTGAAAGTACGATTACTGGTAAGTGGTTAGATGAAATTATTTCGGTGAGACAAGAATTGTTAGCACTTATTCAACCTGAACAAAATCAGGAATAGATATATTCTTATGGATAATAAAATTGTATTAGCTTTCGTGGGAATGCCTGGTGCCGGAAAAAGTGAGGCGACAGCATATCTAAAGGAAAAGGGAATCCCTTTTGTTAGGTTTGGTCAATTTACTGATGATGAGGTTAAAAAACGAAATTTACCACTAAACCCTATAAATGAAAGAACTATCAGAGAGGAATTTCGAAGAGAGCTTGGAATGGGAGCATATGGAATAATGGCAAAACCTAAAATTCAGGAGCTACTCACCAAAAGTCGGATTGTTGTTTTGGATGGATTATATTCTTGGGAAGAGTACATTCTTTTACAAAAAGAATTTCCTGTAAAATTGGTTCATATATATGCAGAACCCGAGAAAAGATATGAAAGGCTTGCAGTAAGGCCAATTCGTCCATTAACAAAACAAGAAGCACACAATAGAGACATCGTTGAATTGGAAAAGCTTAATAAAGGTGGACCAATAGCGATTGCCGACAATTGTATTCAGAATGAAGGTGATTTAGCTCAGTTGCATGAAAAAATAGATAGTTTGTTAATAAAATTAACTCAATAAATATGATTGATGATAAGACACGAAAAAAAATTGAAATAATGCGAGAAGCAGGCAAGATGCTTGGTGAGGTGCTTGATGAAGTAATGAAGGCCATAAAGCCTGGGATTACAGAACTTGAACTAGATACTCTAGCAGAGAGACTTATCCTTGAAAAGGGTGGGGAGCCTGGGTTTAAAAAGGTCGAGGGCTACAAGCATACAATTTGCGTATCAACAAATGAAGTCGTGGTTCACGGTATTCCAAAAGATAGAATACTGAAGGATGGGGACATTATTGGAATAGATTGTGGTGTGTATCTGAATGGCTTTCATACAGATATGGCGGAAAGTATCGTGGTTGGACAAACAGATGACTCAAATCGGTATAAATTCTTGGAAACTGGAAAGAATGCTATGTATAATGCGATTCGGCAAGCAAAAATTGGTAATAGGGTTGGAGATATATCAATGGCCATGCAAGATGGGATTGAGAACTCAGGTTATCGCGTGGTGAAGAGTCTTGTGGGTCATGGTGTTGGGAAAGAGCTACATGAGGATCCGGAAATCCCTGGGTATTTGGAAAAAGATATTCACTCGACTCCTCAATTAACTGAAGGAATGACTATTGCAGTCGAGGCAATTTATAATATGGGAAAGCCTCAAGTTGAGTATGATGGGTCAGATGACTGGACGATTATAAGTTCTGATAGAAGCCTTGCTGGGCTTTTTGAGCGTACAATTGTTATTACCGAGTCAGGACCTGAGCTTATTACCTACTTCCCCAACGAAACTCTTTAGAACTCATTTGTGCTTGCGAAAGCTTCAACGATTTGGTACAATATAGCCACTGTTTACGCTTTATCTGAAGCGTAGGCTTTTTGCGTAAATGGCACATCAGGGGTCAATTGAAATAGACGGAGTTGTTAAAGAGGTTTTACCAAATACTTTATTTCGAGTAGAAATAGAGGGAGGAAAAACCATTTTATGTCACTTATCGGGCAAAATGAGAATCTATTTCATAAAAATATTGCCGGGAGACAAGGTAAAAGTAGAAATGACCCCCTACGATACGGAAAGAGGTAGGATAACTTACCGATCCAAATAGGACTTTCGTATTAGAACCAATTTCCCACAAATTATATGCGCGTTGGAGGAGTTAATATACCTGAACAAAAAAGAGTCGATGTAGCGTTAACCTACATATTCGGCATTGGTCCATCAAATTCACTTGATGTGCTTAAGCTTGCAAACATTGAACCATCACGAAGATTGAAGGACTTGAGTGAAGAGGAGATTGTAAGAATTCAAAAAATGCTTGATACTGTCAAGACAGAAGGAGAATTGAGAGCAGAAATTTCTGCAAATATAAAGCGCCTCAGAGAAGTTGGGGCTTACAGAGGAATTAGACACACGAGAGGGCTACCTGTCAGAGGACAAAGAACCCGCTCGAATGCGAGAACAAAAAGAGGAAAGAGAGTAACTATTGGAGCTATTCGAAAAGAAGTTGCTGAAAAAATGACCGCAGCAGCAGCTAAAAAATAGAATTATGGCAAAAAAAGTTGTAGCTAAAACAAAAAAACCAATTGTCACTACCGGTACCGGTAAGGTATTCGTGAGTACGACATTTAATAATACAATTGTAACTGTCACAAATGAAAAAGGAGACGCTATTGCATGGAGCAGTTCTGGTAATGCAGGATTTAAGGGGACGAGAAAGTCAACACCATTTGCAGCTACATCAGCAGTTGAACAAGCAATAAGAAAGGCAAAAGAAATCGGTGTACACACTGTTGAGGTATTTATTAAAGGACCAGGAGTAGGTCGGGATGCTGCCCTAAGAGCTGTGAGAAATTCAGGAATATCTATTGCAATGATTGCAGATGTGACACCAATTCCACACAACGGACCAAGAATGAAAAAGAAAAGACGAGCATAAAATTAAAATATGGGAAGATATACAGGACCAAAACATAGATTAGCAAGACGAGAGGGAATCAATATTATTGAGAAATCCTCTGGTTCTTTAGAACGAAGACTTGTTGTACCTCCCGGTATGCATGGCCGAAAAGGTTCTCGAAGAAAGGTTTCTGAATACGGATTGCAACTTCGTGAAAAACAAAAACTCAAGAGATCATATGGTCTTATGGAGAAGCAATTTAGAAATTATGTTGAAAGAGCGCAAAAAAGTACTATTTCAACTGACGATGCATTAGTGCAATTTCTCGAAACAAGACTTGATAATATCGTGTATCGACTAGGTTTTGCAAAATCAAGAGCAGGAGCAAGACAGTTTGTAACACATGGTCATGTAACAGTTGATGGACAAAAAGTAACTGCTCCATCATATAAAGTAAAAGAAGGAGAAGCAGTTTCACTGTCACCAAAACTTATGAAAAATGAAGCACTTATGGCTTTTGTTGAGGAATCAGCCTCAAATGTGCTCCCTTATTTGGAAAGAAAAAATCGAATAGGAAAATTATCCAGAAAGCCAATTAAGGACGAAGTACCCAATCCAGCGGATTACCAATTAGTTATTGAATTCTACTCACGTTAGTGGTAGAATATTCTTTTGATATGAACCAACCAAGCTTTAAAGTAATAGAAGAGAACAAGGAGAAGGGCTACACACAGTTCGTTATAGAACCGTTGGAACCCGGATTCGGTTACACATTGGGTGTAGCTTTGCGAAGAGTTTTGCTTACCAATATTGAGGGAGCTGCTGTTACCACTGTTAAAATTGATAGTGTTAAGCACATGTTCTCAACTCTTCCAGGTCTTAAAGAGGACATCATAGAGCTTATCTTCAATATAAAAACACTCCGAGTTAAGTTACCAGAAGGCGTTGCTTCAGCAACTATTTCACTTTCAAAAACTGGACCTGGAGAAGTAAAGGGTGGAGATATTGAAACAAAAGACGGAGTTGAAGTTATTGACCCCTCTCATTACCTCGGAAGTCTTTCAGATAAAAAATCAAAGATTGATATGGAAATGACTGTTGAAAGAGGTTTGGGTTACTCTCTTGCAGAAGAAAGAAAAGTTGCAACCGTTGGAGTCATTCCAATAGATGCTATCTATACTCCTATTACAAAAGTAAATTACAAAGTAGAACAAACTCGTGTTGGAAGACAAACTAACTACGATAAGCTCGTTCTAGAAGTTTGGACAGACGGAACTGTTGATGCTAGAGCAGCTCTTGAAAAAGCAAGTACAATTCTTGTTTCTTACTTCAAGCAGGTATATGAACCAATTGGTGAAGTGAGTGAAGATTCTGAGGTAAAAGCTATTCCAACAAATCAAGACGGAATGAACATTACCGTTGACGAACTAGATTTGCCTACAAGAATATACAACAGCCTTAAGAATGCAGGTATTGAAACTGTGAATGATTTGTTAAATACGCCTCGAAAAGAACTAATGACTTACAGAAATCTTGGTGCAAAGTCTTTGTCTATCATTGAAGAGGCTTTGGGAAAAAAGGGAATACCGTTTACGAGTTAAAATAAACGAACTTAAAACTAACCGAAAGTGGAAAACTGCGTCAATGATGACGCATTTTTAGTAAAAAAGGGCACATATGAGAAAAAGAGTTTTTGGAAGAAAATTTAATAAGGATAAAAATCAACGTCAAGTATTATTCAAAGGCTTGATGCGTTCCCTTGCTTTGCATGAGGGAATTAAAACAACTGAATCAAAAGCAAAAGCAATTAAAGGTGATTTTGAAAAAATGATCACGAAAGCAAAAATGGGTGAAGATGCCCGCTACCATTTGGTAAAGGATCTTCCAGAGGATGCAGTTGATAGGCTTATTAAAGAAATTGCGCCACGCTTTAAAAATAGAGCTGGTGGGTACACACGAATAATTAGACTTGGGAATAGATTGAAGGATAACGCGGAAATGGTTTTGTTAGAATTGGTAGAGAAGGGCGCCGCCCAGAGTGCTCTGCCCGGCGGGCGAGAAAGCACAACAACAAAGAAAAAGATAGTTGCAAAAAAAGCAGGTATAAAAGAGTCAGGGGTAAAAGTAACTACTGAGGCGCCAAAGTTAAAGGTGGGAGCAATAAAGAGACTTGTATCAAGACAAAAGAAAGGTCAAGCTTAAACAAGCGTTAAATTAATAGGGTATAGCTAAGAAATATAATATGAAACATACAGTAGCAACAAAAGAAAAAGATATTAAAAGAGACTGGCACTTGATGGATGCAAAAGAGCAAACATTGGGTAGATTTGCTGTAGCGGTTGCCCATGAACTAATGGGTAAGAAAAAGCCATATTTTGTTAATCACCTTGATTGTGGAGATACCGTAGTTGTTATCAATGCAAAGCTTGTCAAAGTCACTGGAAACAAAGAGAATCTCAAGAAATATACAAACTATTCTGGATACCCAGGAGGTCTTAGAACAAGAACCCTTAAAGAAGTAAGAGCTAAAATGCCAGAAGAGGTAATTTCAAGAGCAGTTGCTGGTATGTTGCCAAAGAACAAGTTAAGAGCTAAAATGCTGAAGAGACTTTTTGTATTTGCAGATGAGAATCACAAATACGATGATAAGTTTAAGAAGGAGGTAAAAAGCGAATAAGGTTTTTTTGTTTAGTTTTGAATAACTAAACGCTGAACCCTGTTAACTATACGCTTAATATATATGGAAACAAAAGTTAAGACAAGAACAAAACTAGTAAAAAATTATGTACAAGCTGTTGGAAGACGACGCTCTGCAGTTGCTAGAGTGAGATTGTATTCAGGAGCAGGAAAGATAGAAATTGGAGGTAAAGAATATAAAAAAGGAGATATGATTGTAAATGATTTGCTAATTACTGATTTCTTTAAATTTAAAGCTTTCGCTCCACGATACAACAAAATGCTTCTCGATATGAAAGTCGAGGATAAATTTGTTATTTCTGCAAAAGTTGTTGGTGGAGGAAATCATGGTCAACTTGAAGCGTTTCTCCTAGGAATCGCACGATCACTTGATAAATTTGACACAGAGACATATCACGATTCGCTTCGCGAAAAAGGATACCTCACACGAGATTCTAGAATCCGTGAAAGACGAAAAGTTGGAAATGCAGGAAAAGCAAGGAGGAAGAAATCCTCACCAAAGCGCTAATTTTCTTCCGACGCAGTCCCTTGATGTTGCTCCTTGAGCCGTGTATGAATAATACTGCAAAGGCGAAAGGTAAAACATGTGGGACGCTACACTAGAAATCCTCTCCAAAGCGATAGTTATTCAACAAATAGTGTTCCTATTTTTTTGCCCTGAGCTAAATTAAGTATGACGTCCTTTTCTGAGGCGTTTGCAATTACTGTTCTGATTCCTGCTCGAGTACAATCAAACGCGACATCTACTTTTGAAATCATACCACCTGTTCCAACGCCCGATTTCCCAAGAAGACTTACCTCGGTACCTTGTTTCATTTCTTGTATAACATTTCCGTTGCTATCAATTACCCCATCAGTATCGGTAAGTAAAAGGAGTGTATCGGCCTTTACAAATTTTGCGACGTGACCTGCCAGTTTGTCATTGTCAGCTGATTTCAGAAAAGCTTTCATTTCAACATCATTTGTTGCGTCATTTGCATTAATAATTTGAATACCATGTTTCATCCCAAATAGTATGGGGGTATTTGGTTTTTGAAGGTCTTCTTCAGAAAAAAGGACTTGCCCAACCGGAATATTAAAAGGCTTGAATTCCTCGTTCCATATATCCATTAAGTAATTTTGTCCATATATTGCTGCAATTTGATCTTGAAGAACATCATCTTCAGAAAGGTCGAGAATTCTTTTTCCTGATACAACAGAGCCACTACTTACAAGAGCAATTTCTACTCTGGCACGAAAGAGAGTAGAAGCTTGCTTTGCAATATTACCAACAAACTCTTTATTTAATGGGTTTCCACCACGCGAGATTGACGAACTGCCAATTTTGACAACCATCCTTTTCGAAATATACTCGTTTGTATTAAGTGTTTCTTTTGAAGGCACAAGAATAAATAATATTCTAAAAACTTGAGTATACGATTATAGCAGAAGGAAGAGGATTATTCCTCAAAAAAAGGCTTTTTTATTACTTTAGAGATTGTGTCCCAGTTGTATCCTCGAAGACGTAATCGATTAATTATTTTTTTTTCGCGTTCTTCGTCACTAAATCTAGCTAATTGTTTGGCATACTTTTCAATGTATTCGGTAGCATTTTGCAAATCATCTTTTAGTGTCTCTAAAATTTGTTCCGTTTTTTCTCTGTCGATTCCTTTTTGTTTTAGTTCATAGAGAATTGTTCTTTTGCTTTTTCCTTTTGCCTGTCTACTTTTTGCATACGATTGTGCAAATTCATTGTCGTTAAGAAAATGGAGATCTTGTAGTTGCTTAAGCGTTGTATGAATTTCTTCTTCTGAATACGCTTTTTTTACGAGATAATCATATACTTCCTTAAAGCTTCTTGTCCTGTACGAAAGGTATTTAAGAGCTCTATTGAATGGGGTCTGTGGTACTGAGGATTTAAATCTCTTCACTGTCTTCTTCTTCGCTCTCTTCGTCGTGACCAACTGTTAGCATTGGTTGACCTTCTTGAGCAATTTTCATTGCTTCAGTCATAATTTTTTTAGTAAGGTCTGGATTTTCTTTCAAAAACATTTTTGATGCCTCTCTTCCTTGTCCTAGCATCTCTTCTCCATATCGAAGAAAAGCGCCGCTTTTTGTAATAACTCCTGTTTCAATTCCAACATCAATTATTCCGCCTTCTTTTGAAATACCATCAGACATAATATCAAATTCAGCAATTCTAAAAGGTGGAGCCATTTTGTTTTTTACAACTTTAACGCGTGCTCGAGAACCGATGACTTTGTCGCCCTGCTTTAGAGTCTCAATTCTTCTTACATCAAGTCTCACTGATGCGTAGAATTTGAGCGCCATACCTCCGGTTGTTGTCTCAGGATTACCAAACATAACACCAATCTTTTGGCGTAGTTGGTTAGTGAAAATAAGTATTGTTTTGCTTTTTGATATAACACCCGTAAGCTTTCGAAGAGCTTGTGACATAAGACGTGCTTGAAGACCCATCATCGCATCTCCCATCTCTCCTTCTATTTCAGCTCTTGGTACGAGTGCAGCAACTGAGTCTACAACAAGAACGTCAATTCCACCGCTGCGAATCAACTGCTCAGTTATTTCTAGGGCTTGCTCACCCGTATCAGGCTGTGCAATAAGAAGGTCGTCGAGCTTGACGCCTATTGTCTGCGCCCATAGAGGGTCTAGGGCATGTTCTGCGTCAATAAAGGCAGCAACCCCTCCCTTTTTTTGGGCTTCGGCGATAATTGAAAGGCAGACAGTAGTTTTACCGGACGCTTCAGGTCCGTAAATTTCTACTATTCTCCCACGCGGTAGGCCTCCAACGCCGAGAGCAATGTCGAGCGGAAAAGCACCTGTGGGAATCACTTCAACAGCCATTTTGTTGGCGGCGTCACCAAATTTCATGATAGAACCTTTACCGTATTGTCTTTCGATTTGTTCCATTGCCATAGCAATGGCGGTATTTTTCCCATCAGTATCAGAAATCTGAGAATTGCTTGTTTTATGGACAGCGTTTTTTGAGGATACTCGTGGCATTACAAAAATCATTGTAACAGCTTTCGATTATTTTTCAATAGGCTAAGCCTTCTACTTGAATAAAATGAGAAAAAATCCTACACTTAATCTATGCCTGCCTATTATCTAGCCGTTATTGTTAGTAGCATTGCCGGATTGTGGATTGCATTCTATATAGCACTGTACAAGAAAAAGAAGATACAGTTGTATTGTCCACTCAAGGGAAAATGTGAGAAGGTTATACAGAGTGAATACTCACGATTTCTTCACATTCCAGTAGAGTATTTAGGAATTGCATACTACGCAGTGATGTCTGTTTTTTATCTCCTTTTCTTATTTTCTCCCGGATATGAAATGGCACATTTTACATTATTGCCTGTACTTGTTGGCCTGTCTTTTTTGGCTTTCTTGTTCTCCTTGTACCTTACCTATATTCAAATCTCCATCATAAAAGAATTTTGTACATGGTCTTTTGCATCAGCTATTCTTGCTACTTTAATATTTCTCAGTGTTTTAAAGGGTACATCGCCTGATATTATAAGCCTGTTAATTGATCTGAAAGGAGTAGTCTTTGGATTGCACGTCTTTGGATTATCACTAGGTTTTGGAGGGACAATATTTAGTACCGTTCTGTTTTACAAATTCTTGAAAGACTACAGAATTGAAAAGCATGAATTTCTTATTCTAAAGCAGTTAGGTCAACTTATCTGGTTGGGACTGGGAATACTTATCGTTACTGGCTTTGCTTTATATGTTCCCGAAGCGGCATTGCTTAATGATTCCCCTCGATTTATTTTAAAAATAATGCTTATTGGAATAGTTCTCGCAAATGGCCTTTTCTATAACCTATTTATAATGCCGCATTTAACAATAATACCTTTTAGACAGTTATTGGTAAGACACAAGAGCTTAAGAGACGTACGAAAGCTTGCTTTTGCATTGGGCTCAGTTGCTGTAGTTACATGGTTTTATATATTCATGCTTGGGATTATGAGACAATCTTATGTTCCATATGAGCTTCTGCTCGGCGGATACATGATGCTTTTGTCAGCTGGGTTATTTGTAAGCCAAGCTGCCGAATTTGCCTTTTCTCACAAAAAACTTCCACTATCCGAATAGTTTTTCATTTTCATTCAGCCTCAATTAGTGATAGAATTAGTTTCGTTAATGTAGAAAATACATTTCGGGGTGTAGTTTAACGGTAGAATGTACGGCTGGGGGTCGTACGGCAAGAGTTCAATTCTCTTCACCCCGACTGAGCAAAGGAGTAAATTCCTTACTAATATGGATCCTTGTTGAGAGGAATATTTAATTTTCTTAAATACTCAATAAATCCTTCACCTTTTTTAGTCAGTATGTATACATTTCTCTCAGAGTTTAGTGAAATAAATTCGGTTTTCTCAAGTAAGAAATTGATATATTCGCTAAATTGGTATCCGTTTTTAAGCCATTGAGTTTTATTATAAATCTCGACGAGTTTGTCTATTGATATTCCATTCTTAGTTTCAATAAGTTGTAATATTTCCAACTGGCTTCCGAATATCATTCTATAATAAGCTTCATAGAAATAAAGTTCAGAAAAGTTTACGGTACCGTTGGTGCTTGAATTTTCTGTAAGACCAGCTTCCTGTGACTCTCGTTGTGCATTGGATTTTGATACTTCAGATAGGTACGCAAAAAAATCTTTACCGCTGAAAATTATTGCCATTAATTTTTCAAGAAATTCTAGTGGTGCAATTAATGTGGCAATAATTATTATGCAAATAGAATAAACAAACCAGTTACTTGCTGCGAACGCGAGTGAGGCAATAATAGTTACACCAATGACTTTAAGTAAAAAATCACTACTTTGAGGGAAGAAAATAGGACTGCAATATATATAAACAAATGTTGAAGTACTTGATTTTTTGTTTATTTTCTTTCTAACTTCGTTAATGATAAGTTCAACCAGTAGCAAGATAAAATAAAATATTCGTGAAAGAACACCTATTAGAAGACTAAGTATAATAATTAGAATTCCCGAAATTGCCGCAATTGTACATACGCTTGATGTGAAGGAAGAAGGACTTGAAAATATATTTTGAATATCCAATTATGCGGGATTATACAATAGTCTTATTTTGTTTGCAAATTGGATTATAATATTACAATATGGATAATACTCATCTTACGAAAGGGTCATTGTGTGCCATGTGAGGGTAACACAATGCCTTTGAAGCCGGAAGAGATAGCAAAGAACCTTTCACTTCTTAAAACGAGCTGGACTGTAGTTGATGATAAAAAAATTGAACAAAAATTCAAATTTAAAGATTTCCTGAAAGCTATGAGTTTTGTAAATAAAATTGCCGAAGTATCAGAGGAGCAAGGGCACCACCCAGATATCAGCATATACTACAACAAAGTTGATATAACTCTCACAACACACGCAATTGGTGGCCTCTCTACAAACGACTTCATAATGGCATCAAAAATAGAACTTCTTTAGCTATTTTTCGCGATTGTATCAGTCTGATTCATTGTTTTTGTACCCCCTTTTATTTACTATAGATAATAGAAGTTTTATGGGCTGATTTCTTTCTATGGAGAAGCATTTGAAGGTACTTATGTTTGGTTGGGAACTTCCGCCCCACAATAGTGGAGGGTTGGGAGTGGCTTGTTATGGTCTCTCAAAAGCTTTAGCTGAGAAAGAGCAGCAAATATTATTTGTTCTTCCTAAAAAGGTAGAGCTAGACATTAAGTTTTTGAAAGTTTTGTATGCAGATAGTGACAACATTACTTTTCAAGCCATGAACACACTACTAACTCCCTACATTACGGCTGAAGGCTATATACATGCACGTCGAATGAATAAAGATCCTCGTTATGGAGATACTCTTTTTGAGGAAGTAGAACGATTTACAAGAGAAGCAGGACTTATAGCGCAGGAGCAGGATTTTGATGTAATTCACGCGCATGATTGGCTGTCTTTTGGTGCCGGAGTAGAGGCTAAAAGTGCAACAGGTAAGCCTCTTGTTGTTCAAGTACATTCAACAGAGTACGACAGGACCGGTGGACAAGCCATGAATAAAAAAGTGTTTGAATTAGAGCGAAAAGGAATGATGAAAGCTGACAAGGTTATTACAGTCAGCCATTTCACAAAAAGAATAGTTGCCGACAAATACGGTATACCTGACCATAAAATTTCAGTAGTTCACAATCGTATTAATGCGGATGAGTACAAGAATGAAACGAATCCTGAGGAAGCTATATTTCAAGTAAAAAAGGGGGGTAAAAAAATTGTTCTATTTGTTGGAAGAATAACCATGCAGAAGGGTCCAGACTACTTTATTAAAGTTGCAAAGCGCGTTCTTGAGTATGAAAAGGATGTTTTATTTGTAATGGCAGGGAGTGGGGATATGGAGCATCAGGTAATGGAAGACGCAGCTGTTATGGGTATTTCAGATAAAGTTCTTTTTACAGGTTTTTTACGAGGAAAAGAATTAAATCATATTTTCAGGATGGCAGACCTTTTTGTAATGCCCTCAATCTCAGAGCCCTTTAGTATCACGACCCTTGAATCAATTCTTCAGGATACTCCGGTACTTATCTCAAAACAATCGGGAGTAAGTGAAGTGTTGACCCATGCATTAAAAGTAGATTTTTGGGATATTGATGAAATGACAAATAAAATCATTTCTGTTCTTCAACATAGCTCTTTGCAGGGCAGTCTTTTGGAAAATAGTAAAGCAGAAGTAAAGAAATTTACATGGGAAGATGCAGCTGACGAATGCATTAAAATATACGAGAAGTTAATAGCTGATAGCTAATAGCCGATAGCTAAAACAAAAATCAATAAACAATAATCGAATAACCAATAACTAATAACTAATCTATGTTAAGTATTTGCATGTACTTTCAAGTACACCAACCATATCGCATAAAAAACTATAGAATCTTTGATATTGGCAATGACTCATCTTATTTTAATGACAATGGTGAGACAGACCTAAATAATAAGAAAATACTAAAAAAAGTTGCAGAAAAATGTTACCTTCCGGCAAATGCACTACTTCTAGAACTGCTAAAAAAACATCCTGAGTTTAAGGTCACTTTTTCGCTTTCCGGTGTATTTTTGGATCAAGCTGAAGAGTATTATCCTAAAGTTCTTGAGTCATTTAAAAAATTAGTCCAGACAGGTAGAGTTGAAATATTAAGCGAAACATATTATCACTCACTCTCTTTTCTATATTCTGAGAAGGAATTTAGAGCCCAAATCCAACTTCACAAAGAAAAAATTGAGAGCATCTTCGGTGTAACTCCTCAGGTATTTCGTAATACTGAGCTTATCTACAGTGATTCAATTGGAAAGATAATCGAAAGTCTCGGATATAAAGGTATTTTGACGGAGGGTGCAGATAAGGTGTTAGGTTGGAGGAGTCCAAATTTTCTCTATAAAGCACAGGGGACAGAGCACTTGGCGCTTATGCTTAAGAACTACAAGCTTTCTGACGATATAGCCTTTCGATTTTCAGAAAAATCATGGAAGGAATATCCGTTGTCTGCTGATAAATATTCGCAATGGTTAAATTCCTTAGTTGGTAGTGCTGATGTAGTTAATTTATTCATGGATTATGAGACATTTGGAGAGCACCAATGGGAAGATAGTGGAATATTCAAATTTTTGGAAGCATTTCCTATCGAGGTTCTCAAAAATAAAGAAATTCAATTTTCAACACTCTCAGAAGCCATTGAGTTGTATACGAGCGTTAGTGAAATTAGCATTCCCGAATACATTTCATGGGCAGATACTGAAAGAGACCTTTCAGCATGGTGCTCAAATGCCATACAAAAAGATTCGATGGAGAAGCTGTATCTACTTGAAGACCAAGTAATAGGGTCAAAAGACACGCAACTGATTTCAGATTGGAGAAGACTTACTACATCTGATCATTTTTACTATATGTGTACGAAATGGTTTGCAGATGGTGATGTGCACAAGTACTTTAACCCTTACGAATCACCATATGATGCTTTTATCGCTTTTATGAATGTGCTAAATGACATACAATTAAGATTGAACATTCCAGTAAAGAAAGAGACAGAAGTGAGGCAGGCACAAAGTTAGGTTGTAGGTTGTAGGTTTTAGGTTTTAGAAATTAAGATTTGTGATTTATTTCGAATTTCGATATTCGGATTTCGGATTTTTAACGTGTATGCCAAGAAGTATAGTATTAGGAAACGGAACAACTCTTATCGGTATTGATAGTAATGCCGAGCTGCGTGATTTGTATTTCCCTTTTGTGGGAATGGAAAATCATGTCGGCGGTATATTTAGGCATCGTGTTGGGGTGTGGGTGAATGGTACCCTTTCATGGGTTGAAGAAGGTGACTGGGAAATCGAAATAAAATCCGGAAATGAAACAATGTCCGGAATCTCAAAAGCAATTAATAATAATTTAGGAATAGAAATTATATTTGAGGATGTACTTTACAATGAAAAAAATATTTTCATGCGCAAAGTTTCGGTAAAGAATAATTGGGAAAGTCCTCGACAGGTAAAATTGTATTTTCACCACGAATTCGAGATATACGAAAGCCACAGGGGAGACACTGCTTATTACGACCCAATTCAGCACACCATTGTACATTACAAAGGAAGGCGAGTGTTTTTAATTAATGCTGAATCAGATAGCAAAAAGTTTGATGATTATGGAATTGGAATCTTTGGAATTGAAGGAAAAGAGGGTACATATCGGGATGCTGAGGATGGGGTGCTCTCTCAAAATCCAATTGAGCATGGAAAGGTTGATTCGGCAATCGGTCTGACTCTTGATATAGATTCTGGGGACAGCGCACAAGTCTATTATTGGATAGCAATTGCAAAGACTATTCAAGACGCAATTGATTTAAATACCTATGTTCTTGAAAAAACTCCAACGTATCTCATGAAGACAACAATGGATTTTTGGCATGCATGGGTAAATAATAGAAACTTCAATTTTTATCACTTGGAAGATGATGTAGTAGCACTTTTTAAGAAATCACTATTTATACTTCGCGCTCACGTTGATGATAATGGTTCAATTCTTGCATCGTGTGATTCTGCTTTGTTGCAGTACGGAAGAGATGCATACAGCTATATGTGGCCACGAGATGGTGCTCTTAGCGCGGTAGCACTGGATAAAGCTGGAGACTACAACGTTTCAAAAAGATTTTTTGAATTTTGCAATGATGTAATAACCCAAAACGGTTATTTCATGCACAAGTACCGTCCGGATAAATCATTGGGAAGTTCTTGGCATCCTTGGGTCTATGAAAAAAAACCTCAAATTCCTATTCAAGAAGATGAAACTGCGCTTGTACTGTATTCTCTATGGAAGCATTACGAGTTCTCAAAGGATTTAGAGTTTATTGAAAGTATTTATAATTCACTTATAAAAAAGGCTGCTGACTTTCTTTACTCATATATATCAGATGCGACTGGTCTTCCACATCCAAGTTATGATTTGTGGGAAGAAAAATTTGGTATTTCTACATTTACTGCATCAACAGTCTTTGCTGCCCTTGTAGCTGCTGCAAACTTTTCGAAAATTTTAGGCAAGGCTGAGAATGAGAAAAAATATAGCAATGCTGCAATGAGAGTCAGAGAGGCAATACTTAAATACTTATACAATGACGAAAAGAAAATGTTTCATAAAATGATAAATATTAATGGGGATAGTATTGATTACGATACAACGCTTGATATTTCAAGCATCTATGGAATCATTCGCTTTCGTGTTCTTGATGTAGCCGACCAACGGGTTAAAGACTCTATAAAGACCATGGAAGATCTCTCCGCTAAAATTCCTGTCGGTGGAATGCCAAGATATGAAGATGATTGGTACCATCGTGAGTCGCATGAAGTTCCCGGCAATCCTTGGATATTAACAACTCTTTGGCTTGCGCAGTACTACATTATTGCTGCACAAAGTGAAAAAGATTTTGATAAAGTGAAGGAAATTCTTAAATGGGTTGTTTCACATGCCTCAAAATCTGGTGTATTACCGGAGCAGTTAAATCCCCATACTGGAGCACATCTCTCAGCAACCCCACTTACATGGAGTCATTCAGAATTTGTCATTACCATAATTAACTATTTGGAAAAATTAGAGGAATTGGGTATTCTAAGTCAGCAAGATATTATTAGCACCATTGATTAATCTGCTATACTATTAGTAATGTTAAAGCCTGAAGAAATTTTAACTAAAATATTCATTGACACTGGAGACCCTAACGAAACCCGCAGTGCAATTGAAAAATTGGGATTTCTTGATGGACAGACCACCAACCCCTCACTCGTCGCAAAATTACGTGCGGGAGAAGCAAAATTAACCAGAGAGCAGGCTTTAGATTTTTATAAAGAGCATGTAAAAGAAGTAAGTAGTCTACTTCCAGAAGGGTCTGTTTCAATTGAAGTGTATGCTGATGCTAACACCACTTCTGAGGATATGGTCAATCAAGCTCACGAATTGAATACTTGGATACCAAATGCTCATATAAAGCTTCCCTTATTGCATAACGGTCTTGTTGCAGCGCGTCAGCTGTTGAGTGAGGGTATGAGGCTTAATATTACGCTCTGTTTTTCCCAAGAGCAGGCACTGGCCGTTTTTAGGGCGCTTGAAAAAGCTCAACCAGGGCAAGTTTTTCTTTCACCCTTTGTAGGAAGGTTGGACGACAAGGGAGTGAATGGAATGGATTTAATAAAAAATATTATAACCCAAAAAAAAGAAGTTGGGAGTGAGGTAGAAGTACTAACGGCAAGTGTTAGAACTATTGAGCATTTTATGTATGCAATAAAACTAGGAACAAATATTATTACATCACCGTATAAAATAATTGAACAGTGGGCAAACGAAGGCATGAAAATGCCTGATGAGGATTATGTATATACTACTGATTTGAAGCCTATTGAGTATTTACATCTGGAGACTTTAAGGAATTGGGATGAATACAATATTACCCATGAGTTGACAGATACTGGGATTGCAAAATTTATAGAAGACTGGAATTCAATGCTTATAAAATAGGTTTTTTAACAGCCTCGTAGTAAGGTTTGCTAATTCATTGATTGTTCTATTAGCTTTCAAGAAAAACTTCATTGAGGAGTTTAACTCTATTGATATACTCTAAGCTTTAGTTTGGGGAAGTTATTATTTTTTTCTTCTTGTGGAAATAAGAATTGAAGAAGCAAGGGCAATAAGCACTAAATTTTTTATCATATATTGGCCTTCAAGAGTGGGTGTCAAAAATCCCTGCCACGAATATTGGGGAAGCAAAAAGAGCGGCATAAAAGTCGTTCCCATATGAAGGATAAATAGAACATATGCAGTTCTAGTTAGTCGCGGGAAAATAAATAAGACTCCAATGAGCATTTCATATAGAGCAAAAAAGATTATAAATTGTTGAAAAGACAAAAAAGGAAGTGTTCTTTCCTGAAGCGCAGCAACCAAAGGATTGGCGGGAGACGTATCCAAGATTTTTAAGACTCCAAACCAAAAATATACGATAAAAAATGAAGCCCGCGCAAAAGGAATACAGAGAGGATTTACAAAAGGAATGATTGTGTCATCCCAAAGTTTATAATTTTGATTTTTCATATCTACCAGTGTTCTCTTATGTGAGCCATCGCATAAGCAAGTGTTCCTCCAACCTTTTTTCTCGGATTGAAGATATTTTCCGGATCAAATATTTCCTTGGTTTGTTTAAATAATTCGCATATATTTTCTCCGTACATTTGCTTCAGGTATGGTGTTCTTACTAATCCGTCGTTATGCTCTCCTGTGATAGAACCGCCGTATTTTATAACAAGCTCATATACTTCCTTTGAAATTTCTGGAATTGCGCTTCTAATTCTTTTATCAGTGATATCAACAAGTGGAATGATATGGAAATTTCCATCTCCTATATGACCGGCAACCGTATACATGAAATTCTTATGCTTTTTGATTATTTTATTTATTTGTGGAATTGCTTCCGCAATGTACTCAGGTTTTATAACAAAATCATCAATGAAGGGAGCGGTGTGTTTGTTCTTAATTTTTTTGCGAAGAAGATTAAAACTTTCTCGTCGTATTAACCAATATTTTTGTTCCTGATTTTCAACGGCTATTTTTGTCTTCGGATGAAGATGGGCGAGTTTTGCTTTCAAAGTCGTAATTTTTTGGCTCAATTCTTCCGGATCGTTCCCTGTAAAATCAATTTGTAATACAAGCTTTGGAAGGCCACTTTTTAGTACCATTAGGAATTCCGGAAGAAATGCAAGACCACTTCCTATAAATCCTTTTGCGCCCAATTGTTTTGCAAATTCCGGAAAATATTTTAATGCAAGTTTTAGAGTGTTGTCATCGTAAGATTCGAAACTTTCAGGTTTTAGAGGGAGCGTTGAATTGATGATTTCACCAAGATGGGATAGATCATCAAGAAAAAGAACCATCATTTCCCTGTGCATATGCATTTGGACAAGTTCAATGTCTGCTTCAAGCAACATGCCCAAGGTGCCTTGTGAGCCTACCCAAAGTTTTGTTAAGTCAAAGGTTTTATTTTCTTTGTCCCATACATTCCATAGATTATATCCAGCTGAGTTTTTACTAACTTGAGGTTTTGCCTTCATTATCTCCTCATAGTTAGTTTTGATTAACTTGTACATTTTTTTATATAAGTTCCCTTCAAAATCATCTTGTTCCATCTTTTTTTCTAATTGATTTTCAGTTAATGGATGAATTGTGTAAGTTTTATTATCAGCAAGTACAACTTTGACTTTTTTAATATAACGTTCTGTTTTACCGTAAAGCAAAGATTTTTCCCCTCCTGAATTGTTATTTACGATTCCTCCGATAGCACATAGTTCACGAGAAGCTGGATACGAGGGAAATATCAGCCCTTCTCTTATTGTTTCTTTCTCAAAATTCCGATAATAAACCCCAGACTGGGAAGTTGCAACATTCCCCTTTATTTCAGGTGTGCGGTTAAAGTATTTGGCAAACACAACGATGATTGAATCATTTATAGAACCTCCACCCATATCAGTTCCAGCACTGCGAGCCGTAAGAGAAAGGTGTGGATATTTCTTTTTGTGCCTAGAAACAAAGTCGACAAGGCTTTCAACGTCTTTCTCATTTTTTGGAAAAACAACAACCTGTGGTACAACCTCAAAAAGCGATGCGTCATGGCTATATTCCAAAAGAGTAGTAGAGTCTGATGCAACATCTCCCTCAATAATATTTTTCAGTTCTTCTAGCAATTCCTGTTCCATAATAAAAAACTCTAATTACATTGTGACAAAAAAGTAGTCTGTACATCAAGTGGCAGATGTTAAGAGGACAGGGATATTTGAGTATATTAAGAGATGAGTGGTTTATTTTCTAGAGATAACTTTTTTGACAGCTTCTTTAATTGCGTGCGTGTTCATTTTGTATTTTGTTAATAATTCTGTAATTGTTCCACTTTCACCAAATGTATTTTGAAGTCCAATAAATTCTTGTGGAGTAGGACAATTTTTTGCAAGAACTTCAGCAATTGCACTTCCCAACCCGCCCTCTACTTGATGGTCTTCAACACTGACAACTGCACCAGTATCACGAGCCTGATTGATTACAGTTTCCTCATCGAGTGGTTTTATGGTATGAATATTTGTTACAAGCGTTGCTATTCCTTCTTCTTCCAATTCTTTTGCTGCTTTCAAAGCATGAAACACCATGTATCCGGTTGCAAATATGACAGCTTTAGGGGAATCACTTACCCAAAATGTTTGCGCTTTTCCAAATTCGAATGGTGTATCAATTGTAGTCATAGTTGGAGTATTGTCACGAGTAAACCGTAGATAAAATGGTCCATAGGTATCCCCTGCATACATTGTTGCCTTTGCTGCCTGTGGGGCATCACAAGGGACTATGACTCGCATCTTTGGCCAGCTGCGCGTGATAGCTATATCCTCAGTCGCCTGATGCGTCGCTCCATCTGGTCCTGTCATAAGCCCTGCGTGGTGTCCTGCAATTTTTACATTTGCATCATTATAGACAGCGGTTGTTCTTAATGTTTCTAAGTTCTTTCCAGGGGAGAATGTAGCGTATGAAGAAATGAAGGCGCTCTTTCCTGTAACCCCAAGTCCTGCTGCAATAGCTGCCATATTTTGTTCTGCAACTCCCATCTGGAAAAATCTCTCTGGGTGAGCTTCTGCAAACTTATTTGCTTTTACAGAGTCAGTAAGGTCTGCTGATAATACGACAACATTTGGATTTGTTTCACCAAGGGCAACTAGTCCCTCACCATATCCATTTCGTGTTGCTGCTTTTTCAACATCCTCATCAAATAACTTTTCGTTGAGTCTTAAATCTTGATTTATCATATTTAGAGAATTATGTATCAAAAAGTAAGTATTAAGCAATTACTTTATACTTTATTCTTAATTCTTCTAATTCTATTCATGCTCACTCACTATTTTTCCTTGCAATGTTCTTAGTTCATCTAAAGCCGCTTTTGCTTCTTTATCATTCGGTGGTTTGCCATGCCATGTAAAATCATTCTCCATAAAGCTAACGCCCTTGCCAGGGATAGTGTGGGCAATAATGCATGTTGGTTTTTCGCGCATACTGCGGGCAGTATTTATTGCGTCAACAAACCCTCTGATATTATTACCATCAATTTCCAAGACAT
>CAZKYX010000017.1:22405-25391 GCA_964557125.1 uncultured Gammaproteobacteria bacterium | reverse complement strand
AAGAACAACACAAAAATGCTACAGCCTTGAACGAAATCGCACAAGAATGGATGAATCAAGCAAATGCTTCAATGAACCGCTTCAAAAATGCAATCCAAGAAGGTGACGCGTCAACGGGAGATAAGCTAAAAGACATCCTGATAATAAGGCATGGATTTGATGCTGAAAAATATGAAGAGAGATATCGAGAGCTTCAAGAACGCCTGAAAGGCAAAAGAGGGGAATTAGTGCTCCGAGTAGAGAATAGAGTCGAAAAAAATCCCGGATTTCACAACATGAGAGACTCAAGCCTAGACAATCTTGTGACATATTCGTCTGTGGGTCTTGGGGTTTTAACCGCAGAAAACCTTGACCTAAGCCCAAATAAAACGCAGGATCCTTGGGATCATTTTGGTAGCAACAAGAATGGAGCTTTGAATTTTTCAACTGACGGGTACGTAGCAAAATTAAACGGTGGTTTTCACCGCGGACAAATTGAATACATACATAAGCTACTTTCGGCTGACTTAACTGATCTTGATATCAAATTAGAAAAAACGAATTCATTCTCATCCTTTGACCCAAAACCTTCCATGAAATTAGAAGTTGCAGTCGGAAACGATGAAGTAAGTGAATGGTTTTTGTTACATAAACAAGTCCCCTTAAAAGAATCGCTTATTGCCACTATCAATAATCGTCAGCTCGTTTAGACACACATCTATTGCATTTGAACCCAAACTCCCGTATAATACCTAGTCATGGACAATACAAAATCAGTTGAAAAGCCAATGGAAGGAATGCGCCGCAAAGAAGACGGAACCATTGAGCTAACCATCATTATCCCTTGGCATGAGGCTGATAAAGCAAAAGTAGGTATCGAAGAAGAACTTATTAAAAGTGTCGAGCTTCCCGGATTTCGAAAGGGTCAAGCACCCGCACACCTTGCAAAAGCAAAACTTTCTCCAGAGCTTGTAAAAGAAGAGGTCTTAAAAAAAGTTGTTGGAAAAGCATACAATGACGCAATTGTGAAGAACAATTTGCGCCCAATTATCTCTCCTCGTGTTCATATTGAGGTTTTTGAAGACGGAACAGATATCGTATTTATGGCCGAAACAGCAGAAGAACCAGCAATTTCACTTGGTAATTACAAGGCTGAAATCCAAAAAGTAACCTCCGCAAGCAAAATTGCAGTCCAAGGCAAAGAAGAGACTACAAAACCAACCATTGACCAAATTGTTGAGGCTGCAATGGGGCAGGTGAGTGTTAAAATCCCAGATGTACTGGTCGAATCTGAAGTTTCAAGACTCCTTTCACAGCTCCTAGATGAGCTCAAACAGCTTGGATTGACGCTTGAACAATATCTTAGAACAAGACAGAAAAATCCAGAACAACTTAGAGAAGAATATAAAGAAAAAGCAGAACGTGACCTCAAATTAGAGTTTTTCTTGAGAAAAGTAGCTGATGAAGAGAAAATTTCAGTTGAAAAAGAGGATGTTGAAAAGGCTATGGCAACAATTGAGGACGAAAAACAGCGAAAAGATCTACTCCAAAACCCTTATCTCGTCGCAGGCATCATAAGACAGCAAAAAACCCTCGATTTTCTTACAAAAATCTAACGTAAAAATTCCCAAATTTGGTTGAAATTACCCCTAAAAAGAGGTATAATGGTGGCATGAAAAGGCAAGGCAGTGCCCCCAAATTTAGCACCAACAGTGAAGAGCGTAGTCGTTCAGCTGTAAGTGCTATGATTGCAGATATTTTCGAAAGCGCAAAGTCTGCACCAAAAAGTATCATCTCCCCAGATGCTGTTACAAAAGGCATCAATACTCTTGGAAAAGGGTTGGCACAAGAATCAAAAACAGAATTTAATGTCGCTCTTACTCAAGTTATAGGCACTGAGCTGAAGGCTGGAGAAGAACATTCATTGGGTGCCAAAAAGACAGAGCATGAGGAAAAAAAATCGGAAGGAGCTCCCCAACTTACTCGAGAATTCATGCAGTATGCAGAAACCATCACCAACCCTGACTCAACACCAGAACAAAGAGAAGAAGCCCAAAGAGCACAACAAATTGAAGTTGTTCTTATGGAAATTAAGAAGCTAAAAGAGGAAGTAAAAGAAACAGAAGTAATAGTAAAGGACGTCGATTTGGACAAGATTCCAGAAGATGCAGGCAAGCAAGACCTTACTTTTGTAGAAATGCTATTCATGCTGGTACGTGAAGCTCGTTCTAAAGTACAAGACGTACAGGGTTATGCTGGTGTTTTCCAAAATAGGAAAGCAGAGCGTTCATACAAAGGAATGTCCAAAAAACACGGAACAAGCTTTACCCTCCACCATGACAGAGGCGTTGCCACCCAGACAGGATAAGCTAGGTTACAGGTTTTAGGTTGTAGGTTGTAGGTTGTAGAAATTAGAATCCTCTTGACACATAATTCCATTTTGTTAAAATGGTTCTAATGAATAAAAACATTCTCCACATTACCGTCGGTCTCCTTCTTGGAGTCTGAGTAGTGTGGGAGAAAGAATAGAATAAGACTCAAAAACTAGAACCTCCCACAAAAAGGGGAGGTTTTTTTGTGGAATTTTGAGATTTTAGACATTGAAATTTGTTTCGAATTTCGTATTTCGGATTTCGAATTTAAGAAAGGTGGTGAACAATTATGAATGAAAAAAATGGCGGTGGATACCGCGAATTAGAAAAAGAATTAATAGAAGAAAGTATAAAAGCATATCAGGCTAGAAAAGCTCAAGCCGAAACAATATTTGATACCGTTGATGAGGACCCACGCGTTACTGCAACATTTAGAGAAGCAGCACGTGTTGGATTTTCGATGGCAGAAGGGCAATACTACGACGCAAATAAATAAATATTATTGTTCGAGTGAAGTCGAGAACTACCTACAGCCAAGCTTCTCGCTTGCAAAATGCTCGACAAATAGGGGTAAATCCTTATTTGACAAAATAGCTTGAAGTTATTACAATTATTCAAATGTTGAATTTAGCTCA